>DATHYN010000495.1:0-9597 GCA_035459145.1 Anaerolineae bacterium
CAGTGCCGCTGTTGATGCTATCCCCCCCCTCGATCTCACCCTCATCATTCTCTCCGCCACCGATGGACAACTAAATTGGACACCAGATCCAACCAATTGTGGCTACCAAGTCCATCGCCACACCGCCCCCTACTTCAATCCCACAACCAGCACCCGCCTCTCACCCCCTCTCACCAACAGCACCAACAGCTACCTGCTCACAGGTGACATCAGTGATGGCCTCAACTACTTCTACTATCTCGAAGCCCTCGCCTGCGGTGGTCAAGATGCCTTCTCCCAAGAGCTAGGTCTCTTCCATTACACCATCACCCTAGGTAATTAATCACTGAATAGAGGCCAACGGCCGTTGCGCGCAACGGCCGTTGGCCCGCCTCTCTTAATTCCCCACCACCACCCCAAACGTATACCCCGCCACCGGCTCCGTCACCGCCGTCCCACTAAACCCACACCCATACGCCTCCAAATAATACCGATTTAACGCCCCATCCACCAAAACCCCAACATCCACCGTCATTAAATCCCGTATCCCCCCTTCACCTAAACTCCAACTCCCATACGGTGTCCGCGCCACATACAAATCAAACACACAATTTTCCACCGCATACGTCCAACTCAACGTCGCCTCCGGCGCCGTTGTCCCCACCAAACTCAACGTCGGCGTCACCACCCCACTCCCCACATACTCATATGCCCCCACATCACCCCCATACCCTTGCGGCCGACTAATCCCCCGTTGATCCACCCCCACCGTCACCGATACCGGCGCCACCCAATCAATCGCCGGACTATCCGCCCACAATTGATGCGTCAACGTCCCCCCACCATTATCCGTTAAATTTGAATCCAACCGCGGATCAACCCCCTCTAAATCAGTTGCCGCAAATGCAAAACAACTAAAATCATCCACCACATTATAACCCTGCGACACAATACTATTAGTCACCCCCACCGCACAATTCGCTTCCTCACCATAATTGGCCACAATCGTCTGCCTAAAATCCAAACGACCATCATCCACATAAACCGACGCATTACTGTTATTATTCAACACTAAATTAACATACAACGTACTAAAACGCAGGTCAACCACCCCCTCGGCCCCACTCAAACTATTCGTCACATAAATACCACCCCCCTGAACCCATGCCCGATTATTACTCAAAGTACTATTCTCCACCATCACCGCTCCCCCTTCCACATAAATACCACCCCCCGCGTCAAACGCTTCATTATTCATCAGCACACTCTGACGCATAACCACACTCCCCCCACGCACATGCACCGCCCCTCCCTCTGTCCCCCGATTGCCATCAAACCGATTATTCACCAATAAACCAGTTCCCCCTAAAATATGAAGCCCACCACCTGTCGTCCGCTCATTATTGGCAAAATAAGAGTCCATCACCGTTAAATCATTCCCATTACTGTAAATTCCACCCCCCTGATTATCCACAAACGTGCCACTAATCACCGTTGTCGGCGCAAATGATTGCAACCCACTACTTTTATTATTCACGAAAACTGAATCATTGACCCACAAAGCACCCGTTTGCGCAATCAACCCCACCGAATCATTATTGCTAATACTACTTTGCGTCACCGTCATCGCCCCCGACACATAATAAATAGCCGGCCGATTCAAATTCGACACAACTTGGCTGTTCTCCAACGTAATCTGACTATCCCCACCCCGAATAGCACTGCCCACATCCACTGCATCATTATTATCAAACTGTGACGCCACTGCCCGAAAGCGTGAATTAACCGTATGCACCGCTCCCGCCAAAGCCGTACTCACATTCCCCGTCACTCGGCTCTCATTCAAAATCAAATACCCAAAATTCTGCGCAATCCCACTCCCTGATCGCGCTCGGCCATTCTGAATCGTCACCCCCTCAATCAAAAAGATATCAGGTATATTATCACAATTAGCCGCCATATCAGGCCCCGCATACGGATACCCCCCACCTAAACATTTAATATCAATCACCCCTTCCAACTGATTTCCATCAATAATCGTCGTCTGCCACCCATCCCCCAAAATCGTCACCCCCTGCAACAAATCCAAATCCCCACTCACCGACAAATCCTCACCCGCTCCCGGCAAACTCAACTGATACGTCCCCGCTGGCAACACAATCGTCGCCGCCACCGTCGCCATATTCGCCTCCTGCACCGCCGCCCGCAAACTACAAATCCCATTTCCCGGCGCTGTTTCACACACACCATCCCCCACATTTGCATCAACCATATCCACCGTTGTACTCACCACAAACGTACTCGCGGCCGCCCCACTCACCACTTGCCACCGCCCCACACTTACCACCATCAGTAAAATCAACCATAATCCGCCTAAAATCGCTCTTTGTTTCATGACTCTTTCCTTATTATATAGACTACACAAAATAAAATCCGTCCAATCCCCAAAATATAACGCAACTTACCAACCTTCCAACCCAATCCCTCTTCTCCCCTCGCCAACTAAAAAACCCGTCCAATTTACATTATCAACAAAAACAACCCATTTGACAACCCCTATCACTTCCCTTTTTACCTAACTCAACGTATAATTCCCCTTATGCGGCACGATGATTTACTCATAACTTTAAACCAATCAGCTACGATTAAGCTTCTCCAAGCACAAAACGCGCCTCTTATCCTCAGCTTCCTCTACGACCAATTCAAACGCGGCCAACAAATCACCATCTCTCACCCCCTCCTCGCTGAAGCCCTCGAAGCCTATCTCGATGCCCTGCACGAAAGCTACCCCGACTCTTATACCGCCAATGCCACCTACTACCTCCGCCTCTGGTGCGACGACGACCACCGCTTCCTCCGCCGCTACTACGTCACCGACACCGACGCCGCCGTCTACGAACTCACCCCCGATACCGAACGCGCCTTAAGCTGGGTCGAAGAGCTCCAAAAAAATGATTTTATCGGTACCGAATCCCGCTTTTTACGCATTTTTGACCTCCTCCAAGAGATAGTAACCTACAGCACTGAAGATATCAACCTCCGCCTCGCCCAACTCGAAAAGGAAAAAGCCAAAATCCAAGCCGAAATCGACCAGCTCACCAGTACCGGCCACGTCGAACAATACTCCCAAACCCAAATAAAAGAACGCTTTTTTGAAGCCAACGATGTCGCTCGTCGCCTCCTCGCCGATTTCCGTGAAATCGAAGAAAACTTTCGCCACCTCGCTCGGCAAGTCCAAGAACAACGGTACGCCCTCGACCTGCGCAAAGGTCAAATCGTCGGTCACGTCCTCGACGCTGACGCCGCCCTCAAAGAATCAGACCAAGGCCGTAGCTTCTACACCTTCTGGGAATTTCTCATCTCCGCCCAACGCCAAGACGAACTCCAAGAACTCCTCAACGCCATCTACCAACTCCCTGACCTCAACCAAATCAACGCGACCAAAAGCCACCGACTCCGCCGCCTCAAACGAGACCTCATCGACGCCGCCACCAAAATCATCGAATCAAACCGCCACCTCGGCGAACAACTCCGCAACCTCCTCGACGAACAAAACCTCCTCGAATCCCGCCGCGTCATGGACCTCGCCGCCGATATCAAACGCCAAGCCATCCACCTCGTCGATAACCCACCACCCGACAAAGCGTTCTGGGCCATCGAAGACACCCCCATCATCGATATGCCCTGGCAACGCCCCCTCTGGTCACCCAGCACCACCAATAACTTCGCCACCATCGAACCCCAAACCGCCACCATCGACCTCGCCACCGCCGACCTCGATACCCTCTTCAATCAATTCTACGTCGACGAATACCAACTCCGCCGCCACATCGCCACCCTCCTCGAATCAACCCCCACCGTCACCCTCGGCCAAATCCTCGCCACCTTCCCCCTCCAACAAGGCCTCGCCGAACTCATCACCTACTTCGCCCTCGCCACCCGCGACGAAAACCACCAAATCCAAACCAACCAATGGGAAGAAATCAAACTCGATGAGAACGGCCGCCTCGCCCGCATCCCCCTTATCCACTACCACAAACAAACAACGGTGAACCCATGAGCGATAACCTCCTCCCCTACGCCCCCATCATCCTCAAACTCCTCCAAGGCGTCGTCTACTACGATGACAAACATTGGGAACAACTCATCAGCTACGCCTCCCCCCTCACCCGCCACTTCGCCACCATCGGCCTCCAACTCCACCTCGATGAAAGCGAAGGCTACGCCTACCTCACCCAACCAGATACCGATGACGATGCCCCCGACCTCCCCCGCCTCGTTCGTCGCATCCCCCTCACCTACGACGCCACCCTCCTCTGCGTCCTCCTCCGCGAAAGCCTCCAACAATTCGAAGCCCACTCCCCCGACCAAGCCCGCCACGTCCTCAGCCGCAACCAAATCAAAGAACTTATCCAACTCTTCCTCCCCGAAAAAAGCGATATGACCAAACTCGACCGCCGCGTCGACAGCGCCATCCGCCAAGTCGAAAACATCTCCTTCCTCAAAAAACTGAACAGTTCCGATGAAGATGCGTATGAAGTCCGCCGTATCATCAAAGCCAAAATCTCGGCCGACGCCCTCGCCTCCATCCGCGACCAACTCCAACAACACCTCGACGAAGACGAAGATTAAAACCATGCAACAATCACTTTTTGACTTCACCAACCAAACCCAACACACTGGCTACCGCCTCCACGCCCTCGAACTATTCAACTGGGGCACCTTCACCGATAAAATCTGGCGCCTCGACCCCAACGGCGACACCGCCCTCCTCACCGGCGCCAACGGCTCCGGCAAATCCACCCTCGTCGACGCCCTCCTCACCCTCCTCGTCCCCAACCAAAAACGAAACTACAACCAAGCCGCCGGCGACGGCCGCCGCGAGCGCTCCGAACACAGCTACGTCCGTGGCGCCTACGGCCGCCTCCAATCCGCCGAAGAATACACCCCCACCACCCAATACATCCGCGATACCAACAGCTACTCCGTCCTCCTCGCCCACTTCCACAACGCCGGCTACGATGAAGATGTCACCCTCGCCCAAATCTTCTGGCTCACCGACAGCCTCAACAAATTCTACGTCGTCGCCACCATCCCCCTCACCATCGAACAACATTTCGCCGACTTCGCCACCATCCGCGAACTCAAGAAACAGCTACGCGCCATCAAAGGCGTCTCCATCGAAGACCAATTCAACCGCTACAGCCGCAAATTCCGCAAACACCTCGGCCTCAACACCTCCAAAGCCCTCGACCTCTTCAACCAAACCGTCACCATCAAAGAAATCGGCCAACTCAACGACTTCGTCCGCCAACACATGCTCGAAAAAACAGACGTCCAAGACAAAATCAAACGCCTCCAAGAACATTACGAAAACCTCATGCTCGCCTACCAAGCGATGCAGCGCGCCGAACACCAACTCACCCTCCTCCGCCCCCTCGCCGCCGAAGCCCGCAAATACGAAGCCGCCCAAGCCGAAATCGACATCCTCCGTGGCTGTCAAACCGCCATCCCCATCTACTTCGCCGGTAAAAAATGGCAACTCCTCCAAAAAGCGATCACCCAAGCCCAACAAGATTACGACACCTACCACACCAAACTGGATCAACTCGATGAACAAATCGCCCGCCTCCGCCAACAAGAAACCGACCTCCAAGTCGCCATCAACACCGATGAAACCGGCCGCCGCCTCCAACAACTCGACCAAGAAATCCGCTACACCCTCCAAAGCCAACAACGCAAACAGACCGATGCCAATCAATACAACTTTTTAGCCGATGCCCTCCAGCTCAAACCGTATCAAGACGAAACCAGCTTCGCCCACAACCGTCAACAAGCCACTAAACTTGCCACCCAACTCGATAAACAACTCGACACCTCGGCCGAACAACTCCGCCAAGCCCAAATCGCCGAAAACCAACTCGCCCAAGAACATGACGCCATCCAACAAGAACTCGACTCCCTCCACGGCCGCACCAGCCAAATCCCCGCCCGCAACCTCCGCGTCCGCGCCCAAATCCTCGACGCCCTCACCATCGCCGAAACCGACGTCCCCTTCATCGGCGAACTCCTCCAAATCAAAGACAGCCAAAACGCTTGGGAAGGCGCCCTCGAACGCCTCCTCCACAACTTCGGCCTCCGCCTCCTCGTCCCCGAACGCCATTACGACCGCTTCACCCGCTACGTCAACGACCACCACCTCAACGGCCGCATCGTCTTCCACCAAATCCCCGAAGACGCCACCTACCAACTCCACCGCGACGACAACCCCCGCCTCCTCCGCCATAAAATCGACATCAAACCAGACACCCCCTACTACGACTGGATCGAAAACGAACTCCTCAACCAGTTCGATTACACCTGCTGCGACACCCTCGACCAATTCGACCGTGCCCAAAAAGCGATCACCATCACCGGCTTGAGCAAAAGCGGCGGCCGCGGCCGCGCCCGCTACGAAAAAGACGACCGCCGCTCCCTCACCGACCGCCGCCACTACATCCTCGGCTGGCACAACCAAGACAAAATCAACGCCCTCACCCACGAAAGCCAACAACTCAACCAACAACGCCAACAAGCCCAAACCCAAATCAACCACATCCAAGCCGAACAAAAAAAGAGCCAAAAACAGCTCAACCTCACCCACCAACTCCTCACCTTCACCGATTTTACCCAACTCGATTGGCGCCACGACGCCGCCCACATCCAACAACTCAACCAACAAAAAGAGCGCCTCCAACAAAGCGCCAACCACCTCCAACAACTCCAGCAAGAACTCACCAACATCAAAACCAAACTCAGCCAAACCACCGCCCAACACCGCCAAGACGCCGATACTCTCAGCAAACTCGACTACCAAATCAAAGAATACCAACGCCAAATCAAAAAAGCCCAAACCAACGTCAACCAAGCTGACGAAGCCGCCATGAAACAGTACGCCCCCCGCATCAAAGCCCAAATCAACAAACCCCTCAACCTCGGCAACGTCGACACCTTCTGGCACAACATCGACAACCATTTCCACGAAGCCATCGACAGCGAACGCCGCCGCAGCAGCATTTACATGGGCCGCCTCCTCAAACTAATGCAAGAATACAAAGACGCCTACCCCGCCGAAACCATCGATTTCGATACCGATGTCGCCTCCATCCCTGAATTCGACCGCGAACTAAACCGCATCGAACAAGACGACCTCCCCCAATACACCACCCGCTTCCGCCGCATGCGCGACGAAAAAGTAATCGAAGCCATCGCCCTCTTCCAAGCCGACCTCCACAAATACATCGAAGAGATCCAAGAAAACATCGCCAACCTCAACCAATCCCTCCACGCCATCGACTACACCCCCGACACCTACATCCAACTCCAGACCGAAAACAATCGGGACGCCGAAATCCGCGACTTCCGCCAATCCCTACGCGACTGCCTCATCGACGTCGGTCAACAACGCACCGAAACCGCCTACGAAGCCAGCTTCGCCAAAGTCCGCGACCTCATCACCCGCTTCAAAGAAGACACCCGCTGGACCAACAAAGTCACCGACGTCCGCTACTGGCTCAACTTCGCCGCCATCGAACGCTACCGTGCCGATGACACCGAAAAACATTACTACTCCGACTCAACCGGCAAATCCGGCGGCCAAAAAGCGAAACTCGCCTACACCATCCTCGCCTCGGCCATCGCCTTCCAATTCGGCCTCACCCAAGGCGAAACCAAATCCAAAGCCCTCCGCTTCGTCGTCGTCGACGAAGCCTTCAGCCGCTCCGACGAAAACAACTCCCGCTACGCCATGCAACTCTTCCAAAAACTAGACCTCCAACTCCTCGTCGTCACCCCGATGACCGGCATTCACATCGTCGAACCCTTCATCAAAGCGTGCCACTTCGTCTGGAACAACAACGAAGGCAACTACTCCCAAGTTCACACCATGAGCATCAGAGAGTTACAACAACAACGCGCCGCCGCCCAAACAACAACATGATTACACCCCAAGAAATCAAAAAGAAAGCCCACCGCAAATACCTACCCTTTTTAAGCGCCATCCTCAACGATGAGCCCTTCTTCCCCCTCGAGATACGCTTCCGCAAAGCCAAAGCCAGCGACGACTACCTCCAGCTCAAAGCGTGGCTCGCCGACCTACTCGCCCACAGCAAAGAGGAAAAAGGGTACGGCTACACCCTCACCCTCGAAGAGCGCCACCTCCGCCTTTACGGGGCGCAATCCTTACCCGCCAGCATCTGTTTCACCAATCCGACTGATTATTTACGCTACTTAGGCAAAGAGAAAGAGTTTGCGGCGTGGCAAACGGCCGTTACCCACACCCTCGCCACCTTCCCCCAACTCAAACCATGGCTCGACCAAAACCCCAAACAAATCCTCCGCCACCTCCCCGTCTGGGAAGACCTCCTCACCGTCTGCACCTACTTCACCCACAACCCCCAACCCAACCTCTACCCCCGCCAAATACCGATCCCCCTCCACACCAAATTCATCGAAAACCACCAACCCATCCTCCGCCACCTCCTCGACCACATCCTCCCCCCCACCGCCATCAACCCCACCCAGACCGATTTCAACCAACGCTTCGGCCTCCGTTCCGATGAGCCCCACCTCCGCTTCCGCCTCCTCGACCCACACCTCCACACCCGCCTCAACTGGCCCGCCACAGACCTCACCCTACCCCTCTCCGCCGCCCAAACCCTCACCAACCTCAGCAACGCGACCATCTTCATCGTCGAAAACAAAATGACCTTCCTCACCCTCCCCTCACGCCCCAACACCCTCGCCATCTGGGGCCAAGGCTTCCAAGCCAACCTCCTCGCCCAACTCCCCTGGCTCGCCCACACCCCCATCTACTACTGGGGCGACCTCGACCCCCACGGCTTCCTCATCCTCGCCCAACTCCGCCAAGCGTGGCCCCAAACCAAATCATTCCTCATGGACCGCGCCACCCTCGACGCCCACCACCAATACATCGTCCCCAGCCCCCCCCTCCCCCCCACCCAACTCCCCAACCTCACCCCCGACGAAACCGCCCTCTACCACCACCTCGCCCACCACAACCTCCGCCTCGAACAAGAACACATCCCCCAACCCTACATCAACCACCACCTACCCCAGCCTAAAGACTAGGACTAATAACCACGCCCCTCCGGGGCTTAACCCACTCATCTAACCCCAAACATATCCCATCTCCCCGCCCCCGCGCCAGCCCATCGCACCGGCGAGGCATTCGGCGCCTAACCTCCCTAAAAACGCCATCACCCCCTCTCGCCGAATGCCTCGCTCCCCTAAAACCTCACCTCCCACATCCCCTCCCCTCGGCCTCCTCCCCTATCTTCCCATCTCCCCGCCCCCGCGCCAGCCCCAACGTAACGGCGAGGCATCGCGCGCCTACACTTCCTAAAAACTTTCTACCTTCTCTCGCGCGATGCCTCGCTCCCATCATCTCACCTCCCGCATGCCCTCCCCTCGGCCCCCCGCCCCTCCACGACCTCGCAGCTTTCCTAACCATTCCCCTCCAACCCAAAACACCTCCCTAAAAAGCTGCGAGGTCTCCCCTCCCAGCCCCCGCGCCAGCCATCCGTAATGACGTGGCATCACGCGCCTAAACTAACTCAT
>DATHYN010000496.1:0-3138 GCA_035459145.1 Anaerolineae bacterium
TGTGGGGGGGGGGGGGTTTGTTTTCTGGTGGGGTGGGGGTTGGGGTGGGGGGGGGGGGGGGGGGGTGGGTCTGTGGGGGGGGGGGGGGGTGCCACTCGGCCGTCAGTTGGCGTTGTGGAATGCCATCGTGGAGGAAGTGAATATCGATATCACCGACGGTTTCGTCATTGTAGAAAAGTTGGAGACGGCCACTATCTTGGAAAGTGCCTAAATTGACGAGTTCGACATCTTGGCCGGCGGCGATTTCTTGGAGGCGGTCCCAGTTTTGGGGAGGGATGGAGAGAACCATCCGTTCTTGGGCTTCGCTGAGCCAGATTTCCCATGGTTGGAGGCCGGGGTATTTGAGGGGGGCGCGATCGAGGTGAACGATGGCGCCGAGTCCTTCAGCCATCTCGCCGACGGCGGAGGAGAAGCCACCGGCACCACAATCGGTGATGGCGCTGTAAAGTTTTTCGTCACGGGCGCGGAGGATGACCTCTTGGACCTGTTTTTCTTGGATGGGATGGCCGATTTGGACGGAGCTACCGGCGATGTCACTGGTGGAGGTGTCCATTTCCATGCTGGAGAAGGTGGCGCCACGGATGCCGTCGCGGCCGGTACGGCCGCCGACGCCGACGATGTAGTCACCGGCTTGGGCGCCGGTGGGGTGGGAGCCGGTGGGGAGGAGGCCGAGGCAACCACAGTAGACGAGGGGGTTGGCGGTGTAGCCTTGGTCGTAGAGGATGGCGCCGTTGACGGTGGGGATGCCCATTTTGTTGCCGTAATCTTCGATGCCATGGATAACGCCATCGGCGATGCGGCGGGGGTGGAGGACGCCGGCGGGGAGTTGGTCTTGGCCGAGGTCGGGGGGGCCGAAGCAGAGGATGTTGGTATTGGCGATGGGGCGGGCGCTGACGCCGATGACATCACGGACGACACCGCCGACGCCGGTGTTGGCACCACCGAAGGGTTCGAGGGCGGAGGGGTGGTTGTGGGTTTCGACTTTGAAGGCGAGGTCATGGTCGTCGGTGAAGGCGACGATGCCGGCGTTATCGACGAAGGCGGAGCGGACCCATGGTTTGTTGACTTTATCGGTGGCGGCGCGAATATATTGTTTAAGGAGGCCGTCGATGGTTTGGGTGCCATCGGGGTCGGTGTAGGTGATATTGGCGCGGAAAGTTTTGTGGACGCAATGTTCGCTCCAGGTTTGGGCGAGCATTTCTAGTTCGGCGTCGGTGGGGTCGCGATCTTCTTTTTGGAAATAGTCGCGGATGGTCCGCATTTCGTTGGTATCGAGGGCGAGGCGTCGTTCTTGGCTAATTTGGTCGAGGGTGGTGTCATCGGCTTGGCGGAGGGGGATGGTTTCGATGATGAGTTGGGGGTCGGCCGAGGGGATGAAGGGTGGGGTGATGGGTCGGTTGAGGCTAAAGCGTTGGATGACAGGATTGGCGAGGATGGTGCTGGCTAATTGGGGCCATTGTTGGAGTTCGAGGTTCCCTTTGAGGAGGTAGCGTTGGCCGCTAGCGGCTTGGGTGAGGCCGTGGTAGCCGAGTTTGTGAGCGGTTTTGATTAAATTTTCAGCGGCGGGGTCGGTGACGCCGGGGAGGAGGGTGACATCGATGAGGACGGAGCCGGGGAGCATGGTGGGGGTATCGGCGGGGTTAACGGAGGTGATGTCGCAGGATTCGGTGACGGGGTCGGTTAGGAGTTGGTTAGCGAGGTTTTGGGCATCGGTGGGGGAGAGGGTGCCGTGGATGAAGAAGAGGCGGCGGGTGCGGCAGGATTGGAGGCCGGTGAGGCCGAGTTGGTGGGCGGCGGTGACGATGTTGGCGCCGGCGGCCGACTGTTGGGTATTACGTGTAGTAATGACGAGGCGATAGGTTTGGGTAGAGGGCATACTATTCTCCTAAATGGCGGGTTTTGAGTAAAGCGATTGATTTATGAGTTACTATTTTTTATTTGCTGCTGTTCGAGGCAGAGGTGGTGTTGGCTTTTGTGGCCTAAAATAACAAATAATAAATACTAACTCATAAATTCTTTTGGCTTACTGTGGGTTTAGATAATGAAATTAACGAACAAAAATGATAGGCGGATTAGGAAAGAGTGGGTTTTTGAGAAGTTTTTGGGAAAAACTGAGTTTTTGGGTGAGTTTGTAGGGTGGTAAAGGGCTAGGGATTAAAGAATCTCTACTATTTTACCGTAGATTTGGTGGGAATCCAATATTGGCTATGGGAGCTGATTTATTTGCGGGTTGGGATGAGGCGATTTTGTATAATGGGTGGTGTTTTTGTCTAGCAAACTGGGGAGAGCGGAAGGCCACTGATCGTTTTTTGCTACTTGAGCAACTGAGAAAGACAATCAAGGGGATACAGCCCTCTAATTTTAATGTTCGTAACACCTTAATGTGATTCTACCATTGTATTTAAGGTGAATTTAAACTTTAAATTTTATTTTGTATTACAATGTTGATAGTACGAATTTCTTACAAATAACCCATTACCCATTTATTTGTTTGCAAAATAACCCATTGCAAAAGGATTGCCCATAATGCGCTCATACTCTTTAAGAATAACAACCATTATCTGTTCTATACTATTATTTGCCCTTATTACTATCACGGCCCAAGCTCAAACTCCTATCCCCTTAACCATATCAGCAAATACCTCCCCTCTCTGGCAAAACACAACCAACATCACCTCCCTCGGCGACCGTTCAATCATCCCCACAACCTACCGTGTCCTTGCCCTCAACACCACCACCCTCCACAACATCCTTGCCACCACCCCCCTCGAAAGTACCACCCCTGTCCAAATGAGTTCTACTATTCTTACGTTGCCGGTGCCGGACGGCCGTGATGCTCGCTTCCGCCTCGTCAACTCCCCCATCATGGCTCCCGAACTTGCCGCCCAATTCCCCCAAATCCAAACCTATCTCGCCCAAGGGATCGACGACCCCACCGCCACCGCCCGCCTCGACTGGACACCCCAAGGCTTCCACGCCATCATCCTCAGCTCCGAAGGGATCGTCTACATCGACCCCTATCAAAAAAATGACACCACCCACTATATCAGCTACTACGCCCACGACTACCAAAAACAAACCGATTCCACCGAACTCCCTCTTCTCACCCCCACCACCCCCCTTCCCCGAGGCTCCGAC
>DATHYN010000497.1:0-18352 GCA_035459145.1 Anaerolineae bacterium
CGCTCTTGGTGAAAATCTGATACAATTATCCATGATGATAGTTCTCCTAAATAAACTTCTTGGTCGAATTTATTTTACACGGAAAACTATCATCGTCATTTTTTTAATTGTCCCTTTATTTGTACAAAATTTAGGTAATTAAAGCATACAAAACCCCTTTAGAATCCACAACTAAATCAATACTTCTAATATCAACCCCATCGGAAACATAATTTGTGGTTAAAAGGCTTTGCTCATCTAGTTTTTCCCAAACAGAACCTTGCCATCGCTTAATATAGGCGCGCACACCATTGGGGGTTAATTCACGCCAAGCAACAAAAATATTAGCATTGTTAACAACAACTAAAGAATATGGCGCAAATACATTTGCGTCCCCACTAATTCCCTGATTCGTAGCCGAATCAACACCAACATCTTGCCAAACTTGTCCATCCCATTTTTTAATATAAATGCTATTATTTTGTAGCCAAGTTAAGTATAGTGTCCCATCGGGTGCAAACCCTATTTGAGGCAAAATGAACGCTTTAGTTGTATTTTCAATTAGAGAATCGTCTAATGTGGGACTAATGTCAATCCATTCTTCATCATTCCAATAATGAATTTTAATCGTTCCATTGGAAACAAACATGCCAACATCTCGATGCTCCCAAGCTATATATAATTGGTTATTAGGTGAAATAGCCATTGCCAAACGACGGGCATCGCCTTGGCCTGCCAAGCCCAAGCCAGTAGCAGAATGTTCGCCGATTTCTTCAAATAGTTGTGGCGCATTAGGGTCAAATTCAGGATAGTCTGAATTTTGCCCACAACCAAAAAGAAGTAAGCTTAACAAATATATTAATTTAAATTTATTGAACTTACCTAAAATATTAGACCATAACATTTTATGTCACATTTCCAAAATGGTTGATTTATTAAATTCATTGTTTTTCCTCTTTGTTGGTTGATGATTTCAGCAAAAAGCAACTGTAGAGAACTCGGCGACTGTACAGACTAATCTTACAAGATTTGTGGTAAATAGCCATGTTTTTAAATGAACTAAACCTGTGGGTGAGTTGGTTAACGTAAGGTTTGGTGGTTTTTGACGCGGATTTTGGGGATTTTGTTGATTTTTTTGTTGATTTAGAGGTAAGGTTAGGGTTGTTCGGGTTATTTGTGAATAAGGTGAGTTGTGATGGTGGTTTTGAGATTCTTGCGGTTACACTCTATTTGGTAGAGTGTAACCGCAAGAATCTAGAGTGGGAAGCTCCTCATGATGTTAGATTATGAGTGGATTCCCGCGTGCGCGGGAATGACAGCGCCCTCGGTGATTTATATTCCAGTCTATACTTAATGTGTTGCTAGGGTAGATTTCTCAACTCCGTTTTGCCCTGTTTTAGGTGGTGGTTTTGAAGTGGGGCGGGGCTGGCGTAGGTGGTGTTGAGGGGGGAACGGGTGTTGAGGGGGGACCAAGCCCGGTTATGGTCGCCGATGTAGGTGGCGGTGGGGCGGATGAGGCGGTTGGTGGCTTGTTGTTCGCGGCAGTGGGCGATCCAGCCGGCGGTGCGGGCGAGGGTGAAGGTGATTTTGGCTCTATTGTCATTTAACAAACGTCGGTGCCTCGAAATCTTCCCGGAAGGTTTATGAAAAGGTGGCGTTTAGGCCGACCTTCCGGGAAGATCCTTTCGAAGTAGTGATAATAATTCCCTATTGACCTGATACAATAGCGAAATCAAATTCACCTACCGTATTGGAATAGCCGCCACCCAGAGGACAACTGGCGACATTGATGAAGAAGCGGTTGATTCCTATATTGCCCAACACATTGTCAACCGTGTCACCAGAAGTGAGCCCAGAGTAGGTTGGGACGCCCATTGGCGAGAAGTAAGGCATATCGCTTTCGTACAGGTCGTAACTGCAACCTGTATTAGCCACTGCCCAGGTGAATTGGGCGGCGGTTGGGGAGGCAATGGCGATATTGAGCCGCCACGCTTCAACCGATCCTATATCACAACTACCACCTTGCGGCCGGGCGAGGCCTCGCTGGTCGACCGTGGTGAAGCAGGCGGCCGAGGGAATCGCACCCACAACTGGACTGTCGGGGAGCGGCGCATGGGTGAGGGTTGGGCCGCCGTTGTCGGCCAACCCAGCCAACTGCGGCGCCACGCCGACGATGTTGCCGTCTACGCCGTCCGTCAGGCCGCAGTTGTCATTGGTGCTATCCACAAGACTGTACTTGGCGGTCACAGAGCCGCTACCACCCGTGTAGCAATTTTCCGAGCCTGACAAAATGATACCGAACATCTCCACGGTGCCGCCGTCGTTGTAGATGCCGCCGCCCGTCCCGGCCGTATTGAGGAACAGGGTGCTATGGGTAACGCTGATGATATTCCCGTTATAAATCCCCCCTCCCTGACCCGCATTGTTGTTCGTCAGGGTGCTGTTGGTCATGGTCAAAACGCCGCTGTTGCCGACCCCAATGGCCGCGCCACGATAGCTAGCAGTGTTGCTCATGAAGGTGCTGTTTTGCACCGTGGCCGCTTGATTGAGCCAGAGGGCGCCCCCCCAGTTGCCCGAATTCTGGCTAAACAGAGTGTTAACAATAGATAGTTGACCTGCGTTATGGTAGAGGCCGCCGCCGTTGGGGGCATTTTGGGTGGCTACATTATTGTGTAGCGTGACACGGTTGAGATGCAAAGACGTACCGTTATGGTAAATACCACTGCCCTGAGTGGCCGTATTCTGCTGAATCGTGCTATTGGTCATGGTAACGATTGAGTTGGGCGCAATATACACAGCACCACCAAATCCGCTTGGAATTGTGCCGTTGGTCAATATTAGCCCATCCAGCGTAACCATTTGATTGCCGGCCATCCGAATGACCCGACCGTTGTTTTCAGCATCTAGCACGGTTGGATTGGCAATCGGATCAGAAACGAGCCAGTTGGCCGTGGTATACCCGCCTTGTAAGGTCACACTTTGAGTCACATACACGGTCTGATTATTGGAATTAATGGTCTGCACCCCAGCACAAGTACCGGCAATTTTGAGAATATCATCGGGATTGGCGTTATTAACGGCCGTTTGCACCGCTGTGCTGTCCAATGAAGTGTAGTCGGCCAGATTGTCACCGGTTGCCTCCACCCAACAGTTGGCGGGCGCGACAGTGAGGTCCACGGTCGCTGATGCCGTCAATCCCGGCCGTGTGGTCATCATTTGTAATGCCTCGTCTGTGTCCACTGCCAGATTCATAATCCGCACATCATCAATCAGACCGGCAAAGCCATGACCGCCGGTGCCGGTGACACCCGTATCGTGGAAGCGGCTATCGCCACGCAGGTTGCCGATGGCATTATTAGCCGCATGAGAAGCCAGTTGCGCCGCACTGCCACTGCTTACCCAGACGCCATCTAGATAGAGATGGAGGCTATCGGCTGTGGCGCCGCTGGTAGAATTGCTGTCCAGCACCAGGGCAACATGATGCCAAACGCCGTCGCTAACGGCCGTGCTACTGAGCCAGGCGCCATTCCAACTGTTGTCACTCGACCAGGCTCCGG
This sequence comes from Anaerolineae bacterium, assembly GCA_035459145.1. Classification (GTDB taxonomy): domain Bacteria; phylum Chloroflexota; class Anaerolineae; order Promineifilales; family Promineifilaceae; genus DATHYN01. The sequence continues at coordinate 3,537 of DATHYN010000497.1, forward strand.
CATAGAGTGCCCCATCATAAAGGTAGAGGTTGAGGCCGTTTCCAAGGCCCCCTTCTTCCCACAGAATCTGTTTGCGCGTATTGATGCTGGTGTCGTCAGCGCGGAACCAAAGGGCGACGGTTCGCTGATTGTGGGCGCTCGTATTGATTTCCGGTGCATCGGGGATGTTGACCATCGCAGTGCCATCAAAAGCGAGGGCGTAGTTGTTGGTGAAGGTGGGCGTGACAGGCACTGTGGTGGTAAAGACGGGGCCATTCAAGGTGCCGTTAATGCCGTTGCCACTGGCATCGGCTGTGCTTGTGCCACTCCCTTCGGCAAACGGCCAGTAGGCGGCGGGTAAAACCGCGCCATCGCGGACGGTGTAGGTGAAGGCATCTGCCCCGTTAAAGTTAGCCGTGGGGGTGTAGACAAAGCCACCATCCCCGGCTAACGTCACCGTGCCACTGAGCGGCCCGATTTGCAGCGTGACGGCGAGGTTGTCCCCCTCCACATCGCTGTCATTGTCCAGCACACCGGGGGCGGGAATGGTCAGCGGGATATTTTGGACGGTGGTGTAGCTATCACTAACGGCCAACGGCGCATCATTGACTGGGATGACGGTGAGGGTGACGACGGCTGTATCACTAATTGCCCCATCGCTAACCAGCGTGACTCGGTAAACAAAGCTATCGCTGCCGTTGAAGTTGAGGGTGGGGGTATAGACAAAACTGCCATCGCTGGTCAGATTCACATCCCCATTCGTGGGGGCACTGTCTACCAATAGCGTGACGGCGTTGTCGACATCATTGACCAGAACACCGGGGGCGACAATTGACAAGGGTGTGTCTTCGGCCGTGGTGTAGCTGTCGTCCCCAGCTAAATCGGCCACAGGGACAACATCAATCGTCACCGTAGCGGTCAACGGCTCCGTCCAGCCACTCAGTTGGTAAACAAAGCTATCGACACCTGTGAAGCTAGTAGTGGGCGTATAGACAAAACTGCCATCCAGCGCCAAATCGAGTGTGCCATTGGTAGGTGGGGTGGTAACGGCAATATTGTAAGGGCCGATTGCGTCATTGTTGAGTACACCTGTGGCTGAAATAACGGTCAAGGGTTGATTGATCACGGCCGTGTATTGGTCATCGGCTAACGCACAGCCAGGATCATTGCGATAGATATGGCTTATCCGGGTGGAAGCATACCCTGTCAGTAAAATATCCAAATCACCATCATTGTCATAATCCCCCCACGCCACATTACCATTCTCAACAGCGGGCAATCCCACCCCCATATTAGTAAAAGCACCCTCATCATTGCGATAGATATAGCTTATATGGTTTGACCCATCATAACCAACAAGCAAAATATCCAAATCACCATCATTGTCATAGTCACCCCAATTAGCGGCTCCATTGGAAACACCCACTAGCCCCGCGGCAATATCAATGAAAGCACCATCGTCATTACGGTAAATTTGGCTTACCCGGTTGGAGCCATCATTCCCCGTGAGCAAAATATCCAAATCGCCATCATTGTCGTAATCCCCCCAGACAACAGCACTGGAAGCAACGCCTGTCAACCCTGCCCCAATATCGGTGAAGCTACCACCATCATTGCGATAAAGACGACTTATTTGATTGGAGCCATCGCTTCCGGTGAGCAAGATATCCAAATCGCCATCATTATCATAATCCCCCCAATCGGCCGCACCATCAACAGCTGTTAGCCCGGCGCCAATATTAATGAAACTACCCCCATCATTGCGATAGATATGACTTACCCAGCCTGACGTAGCAACGCCTGTCAGTAAAATATCCAAATCCCCATCATTATCGTAATCTCCCCACACGGCCGCACCAAAATAAACGGCCGTTAATCCGGCGCCAATATCAATGAAACTACCATCATCATTACGATAAACTTTGCTTACTTGGTTGGAGATGTTGTAACCGGTCAGAAGAATATCCAAATCACCATCGTTATCATAATCTCCCCAGGCGACATTACCGGCATTCACACCTATGAGTCCGGCGCCAATATCGCTGAAATTGCCATTGTCATTACGATAGATACGGCTTATTCGGTTGGAAGCAACCCCTGTCAGCAAAATATCCAAATCACCATCATTGTCATAATCTCCCCAGGCGATATCACCTGACGACACACCCGTTAATCCCGCCCCAATATTGGTGAATTGAGGCGTACACGCTTCGGGGGCCGTGGTGGCGGCCGTAAATTGAATCTGTTTCTGTTCTGGGACAGCCGTTACCCCACCCAAGTCTTCCATCCCATCACTCATTGATACCCGCATCACCTCGCCGGGATAGAACGAGGTCGTGGGGGTAATGAGCAAGGTGTTGCCACTGAGGCCGTAATTCCAACTGTACCCGCCCATTGACCCATGTAGGCCAATCGTTTCAGTGGAAACGGTGGTGAGGTTTACGGGTTCATCAAAGTTGAGATGAATCGCTTGGGTGGGGGGCACATTGAGGGCTTGATGAGCAGGGTCGGTGGTTAGAAGATCGATTGTAGGGGTGACGTTGAGGGTGACAACGGCCGTGTCACTTAATCCCGGCCACGTAACCAGCAACACAACCACGTCAGCGGCCGTGGCCGCTACATTCATCACCCGCACCTCATCAATCTGTCCAGCAAACCCGTGACCACCAGTGCCGCTAACCGCACCAGTGTCGTGGAATTTACTGTCCTCATGGAGATCCCCAATGCCATTGTTAGCAATGTGGGTAGCTAACTGCGCCGCTGGTCCCGACTGCACCAATACCCCATCCAGATAGAGATGGAGGCTATCGGCCTCAGGGCCTGTGGTGGAATCACTGTTCAGCACCAGGGCTACATGATGCCATTGTCCCGAGCTAGCCAGGGTCGTGCTTAACCATGTCCCACTCCAACTGTTGGTGTCTGACCATGCCCCCCCGTATAACGCCCCATCAAACAGATAAATATTGAGACCATTTATTTCGCCCCCTTCTTCCCAGATGATTTGCTTGCGACTGCTAACGCCGACATTATCAGCCCGGAACCAGGCGGAAACGGTGCGCCGGCTGTGATCGGTCAAGTTGATGTCGTCAGAGTCAGGGATGTTGACCCGGTCCCCGGTGCCGTCTAGATCAAGCGCAGTGATATTGGGGAAATTTAGCCCGGCGGATAAGGTTGCTGTAAAGGTAGCATTGTCTCGCAATGTGCCTGTTAAATTATTACCACTGGCATCATAGGTGCTGTTGCCACTGCCTTCATTAAAGGACCAATGGCCGACGGTGGGCAAGGCCCCGCCACTAAACAGAAGATAGTTGAAGTTATCGTTGCCGTTAAAGTCCAGCGTAGGGGTGTAGACAAAAGCGCCATTTCCATTCAAGTCCAGCGTGCCCGAGCTAGGAGAGTTTAACAGTCTAGCAGACAAACTATCGCCATCGTTGTCGCTATCGTTGGTAAGTATACCTGGGGCGGGGATGGTCAAAATGGTATCTTCAGTGGTTGTGTAGGCGTCGTTGTTGGCGATGGGGACGGCAGTCTGGCGTTCAAAGGCACCTATCTCACAGCCAGATTGACTCATCCGCGTCAGGCTCCGTTGGTCAATGAGATCGGTAGCGCCACAGCCGGCAAACCCAAAGGGGATGGCATTTAGGGCGGGGCTGGTGGCTAGCAAAGCAAACATTTCTGGGGGGGAGCCGTTGCTGGTGGGGTCTCCGCCATAGTTAGCTAAGCTATCTAATCCGGCGGTGCCGCTCGAACTCGTTCCCGCACTGATACAACTACCATCGGCAATCAGGTTGTAGCCAATATCGGTAATGTTACTGCCCACACAATCGCCGCCCGTATTGTTGGTCATAATATTGGCGAGCAGGCTGATCGTGCCGGAACCTGCGTTAATCCCACCGCCTGTGGGGGCACTGTTTTGGCTGAAGGTCGTGTAGCGGAGCGTTGTTGTGCCCCCACTTTGGTAAATGCCCCCCCCGTTTCCGGCCGCTTGATTCAAGGCGAAGGTGCTATTTTCGATGAAGAGGGAACTGGCCTCGTTGTAAATGCCACCGCCGGGGGCAATGGTTGTTTGGTTGCCTAACAGACTGCTTTGGGTCATGGTCACGGCCGTATTTTTGATGTAGAGCCCACCACCAAAGGCGGCACTGTTACCGGTGATAACGCTGTTATGGATGATGGCCGGCGCATCGGCCATGATGCCGCCACCCAAATCGGCCTGACTCCCTTCAATACGGCCGTATTCAAAAACTAGGTTCGTCCCGACATTGGCGTAGATCCCGCCACCATAATCCAATCCGGCATCCCCGTTACGCAAAGTCAGGGTAGAAAGAATCACATTCGCATTGTTGGTAATGTAGACCACACGGCCGCCCCCCGCCGCATCCAGTACTGTTTCATTAGCGGCCGGATCAGGGGCACCTCCCCAACTATTGGTAGCATAGCCACCCACAATCGTCATATCTTTATTAATGTAGAGTGTTTGGGTTTCGCCATTGACCGTTTGCACCCCAGCGCAGGTTCCGGCCACTTTGAGAGTAGAGCCGGCCGCTTCGGAGTTAATGGCGGTTTGCAAGGCGGTGCCATCGGCACTGCTGTAATCGGTTGTGCCACTGTTGTTGACACTGACAAAGCAGGTATCAACCAGAGGCGTCAGTTGGGCGGCAGTAGCCATGGGGGAGGTTAGCTCCCCCAAGCTAAAAATAGCGGCCATTGGCAGGCAGATAGAGAAAACAAACAAAAGCAGACGATTTGAAAGTGATGGGTGCATAGCTAGTACCTCGATATTTACTAATGGCTAAGTCGTTATAGTTTCTGGTTAGCCGATAGTAAGATCATAAACGTTACTATTGTGCCCTGTCAACACAGTTGTGCGACAATCGTCGCATAATTGATAGGGTTATCACTATGAACCTGAGTTCGATAATTAATTAAGCCGGTACACTTGCATTCTACATTTATAAGGTTCCCGCACGAATAGCGTAAGGGATATCATCTTAAACAACCTTAAATCGATCTTAAATCTTTCGATTATTTCGAAAACGCCCACGGTCGAGCAAAATGTCGGCCGTGGGCGCAGAATAGACAATAGATGGGAGAGTTAATCGCCCGGCGTGATGGCGAAGTGGAAGATGCCCACCTCGTTGGACGGCGCATCCACGCCGCTGCAACCGACGCCCATCAGTTTATAGAAGATGTTGCTGCCGCCGGAGATGGCGCCGCTCAGCACGTAGCTGTCGGCGGTGTCCGCCAATTCACCGGAGAGGGTGTTGCCCGCATCGGCCGTGAAGTACGGCGCACCGGCAGCATGGACCTGGTAACCGCAGTTGACACCGTCCGGCGACCAGGTCAGCTGGGCATCATTCGCGTCTAGGGCATTAATCGCCACCTGGGGCGCGACCCCGTCGGCCAACACCGTGACGGTAACCATGGCCGTGTTGCTTACCCGCCATTGCTCTCCGGTTTGGTTGAGCCACACCTCTTGCACTTGATCACTGTCATTGGCAATGACGGCATCTAAGCTACCGTCACCATCCATGTCTCCCAACGCGACCGCCTGGCTATTGCCCGCGCTAAAACTATCATAGGCAACAGTTCCGAAATTACCGCTGCCGTCATTGAGCCAGGCTTCTTGCGCCAAGCCATTGGCATTGGCGATGACCGCATCCGGGTCACCGTCGGCGTCCACATCTCCCAGCGCCACAAACGTGCTGTCGCCGGCCCCAAAAGCATCGTGGGCGGCCGCTCCGAAATTGCCGGCGCCGTCGTTGAGCCACACTTCTTGGGCTTCACCAAAGAAGTTGCCAATGACGGCATCCAAATCGCCGTCTCCGTCTACATCCGCCACCGCCACAGAGGTGCTACTCCCGACTCCAAAAGTGTGGTGGGCGGCGGCCCCAAAGTTGCCGGCCCCGTCGTTAAGCCACACTTCTTGCGCCTGCCACCAGTTAGCAATAACGGCATCCAAGTCACCGTCCCCATCTACGTCTCCCAAGGCCACAGACTCACTATTGCCGCCCCCGAACGTGTGGTGGGCGGCGGCCCCGAAGTTGCCGGACCCGTCGTTGAGCCACACCTCTTGCGCCTGAGTGGTATTGGCAATAACGGCATCTAGGTCACCGTCTCCGTCCACATCCCCCAACGCCATAGATAGACTGTAGCCTGCGCCGAAGCTATTGTGAGCGGCGGCTCCGAAATTCCCGGCCCCGTCGTTGAGCCACACTTCTTGCGGCGCATTGTAATTGGCAAAGACGGCATCCAGGTCGCCATCTCCATCTATATCTCCCAGAGCCACAGACCGAGTATCGCCCGCTCCAAAGCTATCGTGGGGATTGTTGATGCCGAAATTCCCGGCACCGTCATTGAGCCACACCTCTTGCGCCTGACCACTTCTGTTCGCCAGCACGGCATCTAGGTCACCGTCTCCGTCTACATCCCCTAACGCTATCGCCCGCGTACGGCTGTTACCAAAACTGCCAAAACTGCTATGGAAGGTAGGGCCGAAGTCACCGGTCCCCGCCAGAGCGGGATTATCGTCGCTGATGGCGTAGGTAAAGGTCACGGCCCCATACCAGTTGACGGGCGGCGTGTAGGTAAAGGCGCCACCACTTTCCAGCGTCAGCGCACCGGTGATGGGCAGCGTGTAGGTGTACACACTCAAGTTGTCCCCGTCCGCATCACTATCCGCGCCGTTGCCGGTGTCATCGGTGATGAGATTGCCGCCGACCGGCGTTTCCTGGGGAGTGGTGTAGCTGTTGTCGGTGGCCACGGGCGGATAATCAACGGCCGTGACGGTTAGGGTCACCGCAGCGGTGTCGAGCAGGGCACCGTCGCTGATGGTGTAGCTGGCGGTCAACGTTCCATTCCAGCCGAGGGCCGGCGTGTAGGTGAACGTGCCGTTCGGCTGCACGACGAAAGTACCCACGGCCGGAGCCGTGTATTGGTCAACCAGGAGGGTATCCATGTCGATATCGCTGTCTATCCCGTTGCCGGTGTCATCGGTGATGAGATTGCCGCTCACGGCCGTGTCTTCCAGCGTGGTGTAGCTGTTGTCGGTGGCGATGGGCGGGCCATTAACGGCCGTGACCGTAATGGTCACCGTCGCCGGAGTGCTCATAAACCACTGCAAATCATATTGATTGAGCCATACTTCTTGCGCCTGCCCCCAATTGGCCACCACGGCATCAAGGGCACCGTCTCCATTCACATCGCCCAAGGCCACAAATTCACTAGCGCCCGCACCAAAGCTATCGTAGGGGGCGGCACCGAAATTGCCGGTGCCGTCGTTAAACCAAACTTCTTCCGCTTGCCCACTGTCATTGGCTACAACGATATCCAGGTCACCGTCAATGTCGACATCGCCCACAGCCACGGCCGTGCTGTCGCCCGCCCCAAAGGTATGGTGGGCGGCGGCTCCGAAGGTGCCATTCCCGGCGTTGAGCCACACCTGTTGCGCCTGACCCCAATTGGCAATGACGGCATCTAAGTCGCCATCCCCATCCACGTCGCCCAACGCCACGGCCGTGCTGTCGCCCGCCCCAAAGCTGTCGTAGGCGGCGGCTCCGAAGGTGCCATTCCCGGCGTTGAGCCACACCTGTTGCGCCTGACCCCAATTGGCAATGACGGCATCTAAGTCGCCATCCCCATCCACATCGCCCAACGCCACTGATTGGCTGTAGCCCGCCCCAAAGGTGTCATGGGCGGCACTCCCGAAGTTGCCGGTGCCGTCATTGAGCCACACCTCTTGCGTCTGATCAAATCCATTGGCCACAATAGCATCCAAGTCATTATCCCCATCCACATCGCCCAACGCCACTGATTGGCTGTAGCTCATCCCAAAGCTGTCGTAGGCGGTGGCCCCGAAATTACCGGTGCCGTCGTTTAGCCACACTTCTTGCGCTTGATCATTGGTATTGGCAATCACGACGTCCAGGTCACCGTCTCCATTTACATCCCCCAGTACCAGGCCTAGAGTGCTACCCCCACCAAAGCTATCGTAGGCGACAGTCCCGAAATTACCGGTGCCGTCGTTTAGCCACACTTCCTGCGGCTGATTAAAATTGGCAATGACGGCATCTAGGTCACCGTCTCCATCGACATCGCCCACAGCCACGATCGTGCTATCCCCGCCGCCAAAACTGTCATGGGCGGTGGCAGCGAACTCGCCGGCATTATATATAATCGGGGCGTCTTCGCTGATGACGTAGGTAAAGGTCACCGACCCGTTCCAGTTAACGGGCGGTGTGTAGGTAAAGAGGCCTGTATCGGCTAAGGTGAAGGAACCGGTCAGGGGCACCGTGTAATTGTACAGATTAAAGCTATGCCCCTCCGGGTCGTAATCTGCGCCGTTGCCGGTGTCGTCGGTAATGATGTTGCCGCTCACAGCCGTGTCTTCTGGCGTCACGTAGCTGTTATCGGTGGCGATGGGCGAATCGTCTACGGCCGTGACCGTCAGCGTCACTGTGGCCGTGTCGACCAGGGCACCGTCGCTGATGGTGTAGGTGGCGGTCAACGTCCCGTTCCAGTTAAGGGCCGGGGTATAGGTGAACGCGCCGTTCGGCTGGAGGATGAAGATACCTTCGGCCGGGGCCGTGTACTGATCCACCGCAACAGGGTCCAAGTCGGGATCATAATCCACGCCGTTGCCGGTGTCGTCGGTGATGAGATTGCCGCTCACGGCCGTGTCTTCCGGGGTCACGTAGCTGTCATCGGTGGCCACGGGGGGATCATCGTCCACGGCCGTGACTGTGATGGTGACAGTGGCCCTGTTGCTGGTCACCCACTGTTTACCATTCTGATTCAGCCATACCTCCTGCGCCTGATCAGTGCTATTGGCGATGACGGCATCTAAGTCACCGTCTCCATCCATATCCTCTAACGCCACATCGAAGCTATTGCCGCCACTAAAGCTATGGTGCGCCACAGCCCCAAAATTCCCCGTTCCATCGTTAAGCCATACTTCCTGCATTTCGTTACTGTAATTGGCAATGACCGCATCCAAGTCGCCGTCGCCATCCAAATCCCCCAACGTGACCCCATAGCTATCCCCGCCCCCAAAGCTATGGTGAGCGGCAGTTCCAAAATCTCCCGCCCCGTCGTTAAGCCACACCTCTTGTGGCTGGTTGTAATTGGCAACGACGGCATCCATGTCGCCGTCCCCGTCCACATCCCCCACAGCGACAGAGAAGCTGTTGCCGCCCCCAAAACTATCATACGGAGGCGCAACGCCGAAATTCCCGCTCCCATTGTTGACCCACACCTCTTGTGCCTGGTTGGCATTGGCAATGACGGCATCCAAGTCGCCGTCTCCGTCCACATCCGCCAAGGCGATATCGAAGCTGTCACCGCTCCCAAAAATATCATAAGGGGACGTTCCGAAATTCCCCGTGCCGTTATTTTGCCACACCACTTGCCCTTGGCCGCCTCGATTGGCCAGGACGATATCCAGATCGCCATCCCCATTCACATCTCCCAGGGCCACAGCCATCGTCAAGCCGCTACCAAAGCTATGGTAAGCGCTGGTTCCAAAATTCCCCGTCCCGTCGTTGAGCCACACCTCTTGTGCTTCATCCAAGTCATGGGCCACAACGGCATCCAAATCGCCGTCCCCGTCTAAATCCCCCAGCGCCACAGACCGGCTACTCGCCGCACCCCCAAAGACATGATAGGGGATGGTCCCAAAATTCCCCGCTCCGTCATTCAGCCACACCTCTTGACTTTGAATCATATTAGCAATGACGACATCCAAATCACCGTCCCCGTCCACATCCCCCACGGCCACAGAGTTGCTATTGCCCGCCCCAAAGCTGTCATGGGCGGCACTCCCGAAGTTGCCGGTGCCTACCGGGTTAAAGTTGCTATCGCTGATGGCGTAGGTAAAAGAGATGGTCCCGAACCAGTTAACGGCCGGCGTGTAGGTAAAAAGTCCATTGTAGGCCACGGTGAGGGACCCAACCGACGGCGCCGTGTAGTCGTGCAAGCCGATCGCATCCCCGTCCGGATCGCTATCCACGCCGTTGCCGGTATCGTCGGTGATGAGGTTGCCGCTCACGGCCGTGTCTTCCGGGATAGTGTAACTATTGTCGGTAGCCACCGGCGGCGTCGTGACCACAAACGTAACCGTGCCGGTATCGGTCGACGCCCCGTCGGTAATGGTGTAAGTGGCGGTCACCGTCCCGGCCCAGTCAAGGGCGGGCGTATAGGTGAATACCCCGTTCGGTTCTACCAGCAACGCCCCCACGGCCGGGGTGGTGTACGAATCCACCACAATCAGTTCTCGTTCGGGATCACTGTCTATCCCATTGCCGGTGTTGTCGGTGATGAGGTTGCCGCTCACGTTTGTATTTGCGAGGGTCAGATAGCTATTGTTGGTGGCCACCGGCGAGAAGTTAATATTCCAAAAGACCGTGTTCGGCTCAAAGGCGGCCCAGGCAAACAGTTCGTCGGCATGGTTTCGCTCGGTGTCGGCGACCTGATCTTCTTCAGCCCACACCGTTTGGGTGGTGGCATTGTAGATGCCCGCACCCCGCGCCCAATAGCCGTCAATGCCATTGCCGCTGTTTCCCTTCACCACCACGTCGGGTGCCATACCGAAGGAAAAGAAACTGATATTTTGAGGGGTCCCATCATCATTGCCATCGAACGTGCCGTCGAGTGCTCGGCCGATCTCGAAAGTTTTGTCGTAGTGGGTGCCGCTGCCGACGGCAAAGGCGATCCAGCCGATTGTTTCCGTGGTAGCGGCGGAGCCGGAACCGCCCGACTCTTGCTGCACGACAAAATCGTTGTTCCCGACCGAAGAGACAACGGAGGACATAAAATCGCCGTTGTTATAGCTGTTGAGCGTGTGCAAAACGGCCGGTGTCGTCGCAAACGCCTCACTGAATGGCACCGTCACGCCCCCGAATGGGTTGCCGGTTACATGAACCGAATTGGTATCAACCGTCCCGGCCTCAAATTCCAGGCCGCCGTACAGTTGATAACGTCCCGCTTCGACCACAATGTAAGAAACGCTTTCGGAAAAATGCCCCCCATTATCCGGCTCTTGCATAAACAACTCGAAGCTGTTGCTGGTCACGTTGCGCACGCGCACGTCGACTGACTCTGCGCGGTTGTAGGTGTTCATAAAGGCCACGACGACCGGGTTGTTGTAGGTGTGGGCCAGATTAACGGTGGCCACATAGCCGCCGTCGATGCTATTGTTGAGGCTAACACGCCCCGTTTCACCGACCACTCCGTTGGCGGTTACTGCTTGCGGTGCGACCGCTTCAATCTGCCCCCGGCTCAATAAGAAAAATCCTATCGCCAAGACGATAGGTATTACCAAATACGCTAACTTTTTCATACCCGACTACTCCTTACGAAAAATCATGTCAACAGGAAGAGGCCCGCATGTGACCAAACAAACAGTTGTGTACAGGGCGGTGCATAGCCTGGAAGCCCTTAATACACTTGCATTCTACATTTATAAGGTTTCCGCACGAATAGCGTAAGGGATATCATCTTAAACAACCTTAAATCGACCTTAAATCTTTCGATTATTTCAAAAACGCCCACGGTCGAGCAAAATGTCGGCCGTGGGCGCAGAATAGACAATAGATGGGAGAGTTAATCGCCCGGCGTGATGGCGAACGTAAACTCACCCACCGCCTGTGAATAGTCGCTCAGGTCGGGGCACATAGGGGCATTTACTTATGGGGTGGGGAGGGGGGCGCGGGTGGGGAGGGGGGCGCGGGTGCTGAGGGGAGTCCAAGCCCGGTTGTGGTCGCCGATGTAGGTGGAGGTGGGACGGATGAGGCGGTTGGTGGCTTGTTGTTCGCGGCAGTGGGCGATCCAGCCGGCGGCTCGGGCGAGGGCGAAGGTGGGGGTGAAGAGGGGGGTGTCGAGGCGGAGGCCGTGGAGGAGGAGGGCGGTGTAGAATTCGACATTGGTTTGGAGGTTGCGGCCCGGTTTGTGTTCGGCGAGGAGGGCAACGGCCGTTTGCTCCACCGTCTGGGCTAAACGGTATAAATCCATATCGCCACCCGCTTGATAGACGGGCTCGGCGGCGGCGGCGAGGAGGAGGGCGCGCGGGTCGCGGACTTTGTAGACGCGGTGACCAAAGCCCATGAGTCGTTGGCCGTTAGCGAGTTGCTGGCGGAGGTAAGGCTCGGCCTTATCGGGTTGGCCGATGGCGAAGACCATGTCGAGGGCGGGGCCGGGGGCGCCGCCGTGGCGGTCCCCTTTGAGGGCGCCGATGGCACCGACAATGGCGGAGAAGAGGTCGGAGTTGGTGGAGATGATGACGCGGGCGGTGAAGGTGGAGGCGTTGAGGCCGTGGTCGACGACGGTGTTGAGGTAGGTTTCGAGGCCGCGGGTTTGGGCGGGGAGGGGTTCTTCGCCGGTGAGCATGTAGAGATAGTTGGCGGCGTGGGAGAGGGTCGGGTGAGGGGGAATGGGTTCTTGGCCGTGGAGGAGGCGCCAGTAGGCGGCGATGGCGGTGGGGATGCGGGCGAGTAAGGCGGTGGCGTGGTCGGTGGCGGGGGGATTGTCGAGGTTGAGGGTGCCGGCAGCCATGCGCAGAGCGTCCATGGTGGGGACGTTATTGGCGGCGGCGGCACGGAGGAGGGGGAAGGTAGCGGTGGGGAGGGGGCGGTAGTGGGCGAGGGTTTGGCTGAAGGTGGCGAGTTGGGTGGGGTCGGGGAGGGTATCGTGCCAGAGGAGGTAGACGACTTCTTCGTAGGCCGCGTGGGGGGCGAGTTGTTCGATGGGGAAGCCGTTGATGATGAGTTGGCCGAGGTGGCCGTTGACGCTACTGAGGCGGGTTTGGGCGGCGATGACGCCTTCGAGGCCGGGGGTGTATTGTGAGGGGGTTGTTGACATGGGAAACTCCTTGATTTGTTATTTATGATTTTTTATTGGTTATTTAGTACGCTGTTTCGTACTAGAACCTGAGTTCGATAATGAATTAAACTGGTGGATGAGTTGGTTAATGTGTTGTTAGGGCAGATTTCTCGACTTCGTTCAATCCTTGATTTAAGGGTGAGGCTTGTCGAGGGTGGGGCGGATTGAACTGCGCTCGAAATGACGTTAAGGGAGGGGAGAGAATTGCCGAACTCAGGTTACTAGAGTGTAAACAAAGTAATTGGAAATTTGCTATGGTGAGTATGTGTAGGGGTGAGGTTTGGTGGTTTTGACGCGGATTTTGGGGATTTTGGGGATTTTTTTGGTTGTGTGGTGGCGGAGAGGTTTTGGTGTAGGTGAGGTTTGGTGGTTTTGACGCGGATTTTGGGGATTGGACAGATTTTTTTGTTGATTTAGGTGGAAGTTTATTTGTCATTAGAGTTTGTTTGGTTGGGTAGAGTTCCTTTGATAATGTTTTGGCCTTTGTTGCGAGGGTTTTGTTTAGGGAGGAAACGGCCAAAATTTCGCTCAGGAATGGTTTGGGTTGCGGAGAACGAAGCCGAAATAAAGGTGATTTTAGGAGTGGATCCCCGCTTTCGCGAGGATGACAGCCCTGATCGGGCTGTAAATGGTTGTTGACATAAGAAAAACGGACAGTATCTGCGGAGGAATGACAACCCTGCCTGCGTAGGAATGACAGCCCTAATCGGGCTGTAAACTGTTGTTGACGTAAGAAAAGCGGACAGCATCTGCGTAGGAATGGCAGTTCTTAGTGGGTTGTAAAGGTGTCAGTTGATTGCTTATGGGGGGTATGATATAATGTTGATTCAATGTTGTCAATCTTGATTTTAAAATCAATGTATTGACGTGTGTGGTGGTTAAAGGAGAGTGTGGGCGATGACAGAGGTGAATAAGGGACGGTATTGTTCGGCACGGGAGGCGGCGGCGATGTTGGGGGTGACGCGGGCGACGTTGTACGCGTATGTCAGTCGGGGGTTGTTGCGGTCGGAGGAGGCGCCGGGGAAGACGCGGGCGAAGCGGTATTTGGTGACTGATGTGGAAGCGTTGTTGCGACGGAAGGCGGGGCGGCAGAATCCGGAGCAGGTGGCGGAGGAGGCGTTGAGTTGGGGGATGCCGGTGTTAGAATCGGCGATTACGTTGATTGATGATGGGCAGATTTATTATCGGGGGGTGGGGTTGATGGCCGTGGTGGCGAATTATACGGTGGAAGAAACGGCCGTTCTCCTCTGGCTCGGCCCCGAGCCGGAGCCCGAATTGAGCGCGGACAAGCTGTTTGCGCAGGAGATGCCGGTTTTGCCGGCCGAGCTGTTATCGGCCGACTGGTTGGCTGGCTTGACGCCAGTAGAGCGCTTTCAAACGTTGTTGCCTTTGGCGGGGGCGCAAGATTATGCGGCGTATGATTTGCGACCGGCGGCGGTGGCGCGGACGGGGGCGCGGATATTGAAACTGTTGGTGGCGATTGTGACGGGGCGAGCGCCCGATGGTGACAGTTTGGTGGCGCATTTAGCGACCCATTGGGCGGGGGCGCGGCCAGAGGCAGCGGGGCGGCCGGAAGCGGCGGCGCGGCCAGAGGCGGCGGAACTGTTGCATTTGGCGTTGGTCTTATCGGCCGATCATGAGCTGAATGCGTCATCGTTTACGGCGCGGGTGGTGGCGGGGACGCAATCGACACCGTACAATGCGGTTTTAGGTGGGTTGGCGGCGTTGCGGGGGGCGCGACATGGGGGGTATGCGGAGCGGGTGGAGGCGTTGTGGCGGGAGGTGGGGGCGGCCGAGCGGGCAGAAGGGGTGTTGGCGGCGCGGTTGAAGCGGGGGGAGGAGATACCGGGTTTTACGCATCCGTTGTATCCGGAGGGAGATCCACGGGGGCGGGCGTTGTTGGCGGCGGCGGCGCGGACGTGGCCGGATGATGAAGGAGTAGGGCGGTTGGTAGCGATGGCGAC
>DATHYN010000498.1:0-6554 GCA_035459145.1 Anaerolineae bacterium
AGGGTACACCCGGTTCCATCCCGAACCCGGCAGTTAAGTTCGTCAGCGCCGATGGTACTTGGGGGGCGACCCCCTGGGAGAGTAGGTCATTGCCAAGGGGCCTTTTTTTATTACTTGGAAGGTGAGAAGAAGGGGTACCTAGCAAAGGGGCCTTTTTTTATTACTTGGAAGGTAAGAAGAAGGGGTACCTAGCAAAGGGGCCTTTTTTTTATTGTTTTGAGTAAAGTTAGGGCAGATTTCTCGACTTCGTTCAATCCTTGTTTTGAGGGGAAGGGTTGGTGGGAGGGAAACGGATTGAACTACGCTCGAAATGACAATGTGAACTACGCTCGAAATGACAATGTGAACTGCGTTTGAAATGACAGGCAAAGAATATGCAGGTACTAGTTATTAAAAGACCTGTCAGTGATAATGGACTCCTTTTAGGAGTCTTTTTTGTTTAGATATTTTTAGGCGTTTTTGAGAAGGGGATTGGTTGAGAACAAGGTGGGATTAGAGGGGGTGTTAGGAGTGAATACCTGCCTTCGCAGATGCTGTCCGTTTTTGTTGAGCAGGTAGGATTTGTGGAGAACGAAGCCGAAATAAAGGTGATTTTAGGAGTGGATCCCCGCTTTCGCGAGGATGACAGTCATGAAGAGGCTGTAGATGAGTTGGTTGACATAAGAAAAGTGGACAGCATCTTCGCAGGTATGACAGCCCTGGGTAGGCTCTAAATGAGTTGGTTGACATAAGAAAAGTGGATAATATCTGTGCTGGTATGACAGTCTTGGGAGGGCTATATTAGGTAGGACGATTTAGCAAATCGTCCTACCTTTGGGGGGTTAGGGGATGTAGATGGGGGCTAGTTGGAGGGTGTGGTATTCTTGGTTGTAGAAGGCGTTATTGGAGGGGGGAGGGGTATGGTTGTGGTAGAGGGTGTCTTGGGTGACAAGGGTGTCGTAGTAGAGTTGGGCTAGGCTGCGATCTGATTTGTTTTGACGGTGTCGTTCGGGGAGAGTAGTGATGAAGCTGGCCCAGACGTGTGAGTTGGTGGGGTGAATGAGGTCGCGGCCGTTGGTGGCTAGGATAGTGGCGGTGGTGAGGATGAAGCCGCTGGTGGCTTTAAACCATTGGTCGTTGCTGTAGCGGGCTTGACTGGTGGTGAGCATAAAACTGCGTTCGTCGATATCTTTTTCGTAGGAGTAGGTGATGAGGGCGTAATCGATATGGACGGAGCGGTCGCGCCAGATGAGGTAGAGAGGGTCACCGCCGAGGGTGATATAGCCGTTGATGTGACCATCTTCATCGGTGGTGACGATGGGGCGGTAACCGATTTGGTCCCATTTGCCATCGCTACGTAGTTGTAGGATACCTTGCACATCGGTTTGGTAGCGAAGGGGGCGACCACTTTTCCACAAGGCACGGATGGCGGCGGCGCTGAGGCCGTTGTCGAGGAGTATTTGATAGACTTCATTGTCGACATAGGGTTGGCAGCCTTCATCGGCGTTGCTGGCGCAGGCTTCTTCACGGTGACCGGTGGGGTCAGTCCATTGGAGGGGGTTGTTGCGGACGTAGCTGTAGCGGTTGAATGATTGGCTATTGGTGGGGTCGGGGATGAGGGTGTCGGCGGTGAGGAAACGGCCGATAGCCGGCAGATAAAAGCGGCTATTCATGAAGATTAAATCCCAATCGGGGTTTTCGTGGTGACCGGTGAAGCCGTGGGGGGTGATGTCGGTGGTTTGTTGTTTGGTTTGTTGGCCGAAGGGCGTGTAGTGGCGGTCACTGCCGACTACTTTTTGGCCGGATTTTGGATGGTTTTGGCCGTAGGTGAGGAAGCGGGTGGAGCCGAGGTGGTCGGTGAAGGGGTAGAAGAGACCGTTGTTGGCTGTTTGGGGGTGACCAGTGACACGGCTGGCCACGAGTTCGCCATTAAAGGTGTAGTTGTGGCGGGTGATGATGGTTGGTTGAGGGCAACCTCGGCCGCAATCATAATGCGTCTCTTCGTATTGCGGGAATGGGTGGTAGGTACGACGACCATCGCCGTGAATGGTTAGGAGGCGTTGTCCATGGCTGTCGTACTCGAAGTGAGTTTGACCGTTTTCGTCGGCGGTAGTGACAAGCTGATTTTGGGAGTTAAAGGTGTGGGTTTGCTGACGGTCACTGGTTTGGAGGTGGGTCATATTACCATGATCGTCATAGGTAAAGGTGGTATCGAGACGGTCGTTTTGCCACAATGATTTGACGGCTTGGGGGTGTTGATTGGAGGCGGCGGAGGGGGTGTAGTCGTAGGTGAGGGTGTTGTTATTGAGGGAATCGGTTTGGGCAATGATGTTGCCGAGGGTGTCGTATTGGTAGTTTTGGTGGTAGCCAGGACCTTGGGCGGTGATGAGGCGTTGGAGGTGGTCGTAGCTGTAGAGGTGCCATTGGGTGCGTAGGCCAGGCTCGTCTTGGCGAATGGTGGTGAGGTTGCCACGTTGGTTGTAGGTGAATTGGAGATTGAAGATGATTTTGTCGTTGGCGTCAAAGAGGGTTTTGGCTTGCCAGCGGAAGTTGTTATTACCGTCATGACCGGTGGCGGTGTAGAACTGGTTGCGTTGGGTGAGGCCGTGGCCGTAGGCGAGGCTGGTGCGTTGGCCGAGGGGGTTGTAACTGACGGCGGTGACAAGCGGATCATCATCGGAACGGAGCTGAGAGAGGCCTTGTTGATTGTAGGTGAGGGTGAGAATTTCACCATCGGGGTATTGGTATTGTTGGGGGCGGTCGAGGGTGTCGAAGCTGAGAATGTTGAGGGTGAAGGTGTGATTGTTGATGGTGCGTTGGTGGCTGATGAGGCGACCGTGGCCGTTGTAGGTGTAGTTTTCGTGGTTGGCGGTGGGGTTGGGTCCCCAGTTGGTGGCATGGAGTTGGCCGAGGGCATTGGGGGCTGTGTCGTAGGTGTAGGTGGCGAGGTGGTCGGGGCCGTTGGTGGGGGCTTGGGCGTAGGCGGGACAGGTGGATGTGGTGGGGTTGGGATCGTTGGTGCGGCGGAGGGGGCGGCCGATTTTATCGTAGTAGAAGCAGAGGATATGGTCATCGTTGGCGTTTTGGCGGATTAGTTGGCCGGCACGGTCGTATTGGTATTGCCAATGGCCCATATCGGGGTCGTGGTGATCGGTGAGTTGGCCGAGGTGGTTGTAGGTGCGGCTGGTGGCGTGGCGGAGTTGGCCGAGGTGGTTATAGCGGTAGGTGTTGAGGAGTTGGCCGAGGGGGTTGTAGCGGTATTGAATTTCATGATCGAGGGCGTAGGTGGCATCGGTTTGGCCGCTGTAGGCTCGGATGAGTTCGATTTGACCGCTGGGCTGTTGGAAGGTGTGCTGGAGATAGCCTTGGGGGTCGATGTGGCGTTGACGTTGGAGGGTGAGGGTGTCATCGGCGAGGGGGATGTTGGTTTTGATGAGGTAGGTGTAGGTATTGGTGTCACCGTTGGGGGTGGTGGTGCTGAGGAGGCGGCCGTGGCTGTCGAAGCGTTCGATTTGAGCACCGTTGGGCGCTTGAGCACAGGGAGTGGGGTCGTAGGTGGTGTAGAGGTTGCCGGCGTAGGGAAGGCTGGTGCAGGCTGTATTGCCTTGGTAATCATAGCTGGTGGTGGTGATGAGGTCGTGGCGGGTGGGGGCTTGGCCGTTGGTATCGAGTTTTTGGTCGGAGTAGTTGGTTTGGATGGGGCGGGTGAAGCCGTCGTAGTAGGTGTTGGTACGGATGAGGTAGGGGTGGTTGGTGGAGGGGTATTGGTTGGGCTGGGTGCGATGGGTGATGAGGAAGGGGGCATTGTTGGCGGGGGCGAGGTATTGGATGTTGGGGTCGTTCCAGTTATTGT
The DNA here is from genome assembly GCA_035459145.1 of Anaerolineae bacterium. Taxonomy (GTDB): domain Bacteria; phylum Chloroflexota; class Anaerolineae; order Promineifilales; family Promineifilaceae; genus DATHYN01. Next base: position 3,833 of record DATHYN010000498.1, read on the forward strand.
CCCAGTAGCGGTAACGTTGTTGGGGGGTACCGTCCCAGCGATTGGCGGGGTCGGCTTGATCGGCGGTGGTGTCGTAAACGGCCCAGACGCGGCCAAAGGGGTCGTATTCAAAGGTTTGGGTTTGGACGGGGATGGTGGTTATTTGGTAGACGGCACCGGCGGGTTGTTGGGTGTTGGCTAACAAGTAGGAGGAGATGGTGTTGCCGTCTAAATCGGGGAAGCCGATGATGGTTTGGGTGGTTTGGTGGCCGAGGGGGTTGATTGTTTTGAGGGGGTAGAGGTGGTAGGCGGGGTCGTAGTGGGTGGTGGTTTGGTGGCCGAGGGCGTTGGTGGTGGTGGTGAGTTGGCCGAATTCGTTGTATTGATATTGTTCAGTGGTAATGAGACCGGTGGGGCTGTCGGTGGTGGGGTGTCCCCAGAGGCCGACGATGGTAGCGGTGGGGGCGGCGGGATAGGTGGGGGTGTTGTAAGAGGCGTGGTCACGTTGGTAGAGTTCGCTGCGGAGGAGGTTGGGGTGTTGGAGTTCTTGGTCGCAGAGGGTGGATGTGATGCTGGTAGCGGGGAGGAGACCACGGAAGGTGCGGTGGACGCCTTGTTGATGGGGGAGCCAGCTGTTGGTGGTGAGGGGGTAGAAGCAGTTGATGATGGTGGTGTCATCTTTGGCTGTGCTGAGATTGCCGTGGTTGTAGATGAGGCCGTTGAGGCCGTATTGGTTATTGCCTTGGAGGGGGAGGGGGTAGTCATAGGTGGTGAGGGTGTGGAGTTGGGCGGAGTCGTGGGGGTTGTGTTGGGTGTGGGTGATGGCGGCGGTGTAGACGAATTGGAGGTTGTTGGCGAAGGGGGTGTGGTGGTATTGGTTGGTGATGGTGGAGAGGGTATGGCCGAGGGGGTCGCGGTGGTTTTGGGTGAGGGGGCGGCCGAGGAGGGCGACGGGGAGGTTATTGTTGGTGAATGTTTGTTGGGAAAAGGTGGTTTCGATACTTTTTTGGAGGGTGTTATCGAAATCGAAATAGTTATGGGTGACGGTGGCAAAGCCGGCGAGGGGGCCGTATTGGTGGTCGTCGAATTGATAGCAGGGATGGGCGTTGGGGAGGCCGCCTTGGTGGCCAGTGACATCGGGGTCGTATTGGCTGTAGCAGGGGGTGTCGTAGGTGAAGGTTTGGGTGGTGCTGTTTAGGCCGTCATGGGCGGTTTGATTGGTGACGAAGTAGCTGTAGCCGTAGTCGGGATATTGGAGGTGGTTGGGATTGGTGTTGTCGAAGGTGCCGATGACACGGTTATCAGCCTGATAGGTGAAGGTGAATTGGCCGCCGTAGCCGTTGTCGATGGTGGTGAGGTACATGAAAGGAAAGCAGTCATCGGCGGCATGGGGGAGTGGCGTGTAGGTGAAGGTGGTGGGGGGGAGGGTGTAGCCTTCGTCGGCGTCATTGGGGCTGTGGTTGGTTTGGCTGAAGCGTTGGATACTTTTGAGGATGTGGGTGCGGGTGCGGAGTGGTCGTTGGAGGCCGTTGGTGCAGTTGGGACTGTCGGCGAAGGCGGATTGGGTATCGAGGCGGTATTCGGTGAGCTGTTGTTGTTGGGGGCCGTGGAAGATGAAGATATTTTGGACGGGTTGTATGGCTTGGTTGGGGTTGGTATCATCTTGGGCGCGGCGGAATTCGATGCGGGTGGCGGGGGTGGTGGTGAGGCGGGTGGTGGTGGGGGTGGGTGGGAGGTTGGTGACGCGATCGGGGAAGTTGTATTGGATGTGGTGGAGGCGATTGTGGCGGGTGGTGAGGAACTCTTTGGCGATGGGATGGGTGAAGTAGGTGTATTGCATTTGGTTGCCGAAGGGGTCGGTGACGGTATCGAGGTGCCAAGCGAAGGCGGAGGTGAGGGCGGTTGCGGCGGTATCATTTTGGCCGGGGTGGCCGTCGATGTTGATGTGGTAGCCGGCGGTGACTTGGTGCCATTGTTCGGCATCGGGGGTGTAGCCGAGGCGGTAGTGACGGCCGTCGGCGGTGATAACGGTCCAGAAAAGTTTGTCGAAGTTAGGAGCCTCTGGGTCGTAGTGGCGCCAGATTTGCCAGCCGGGTTGGTTATCGGCGTAGTAGCGGGCGGTGGGTGCTTGGGGGTCATCGGTGGTGAAGAGGGCGTGACTGGCACCATTGAAGATGAGGCGGAAGGAGTTGGGATGGTTGATGTAGGGGGTAGTGCCGTTGTATTCGGTGGTGATGCCGGTGCGGATGATGCTGATGGTGGCTAATGACCAGCCATCGGCGATGGTGGTGTTACCTGTTTGTTCGATGCGGCCATCGAGGCCGCGGCTGTTGTAACGGAGGGTGAGGTCTGGTTGGAGGTTGTTGCGGCCGAGGGGGAGGTCGAGGGGGTATTGGTAGGTAGCGGCGCCACTGAAGGGGGCGGTGGTTGGTTGGTTCCAGATGGGTGGGGTCCAGGCGTCGGTGGTAGCGACGAGTTGGAGGGGGGCGAGAGAGGTGAGGGAGGCGTGGAGGTGTTGATTGGATTGGTGGGTAAATTGGGAGGGGGTGAGCCAATTGTTATCGGGCTGTTGTTGGGCGAGGGAGAAGTTAGGTGAAGAAGCGAATTGTTTGAGATAAGGGGTTAGATCGAGTTGGGCGGTGATGGTTTGTTGCGGGGTGAGGGAGTGGTGGTGGTCATTGCTGGTGGTGAGGTGGAATTGGTGGAGGGGGAGTGAGGTTTCATCGGAGAGGAGAGAGGGGGG
>DATHYN010000499.1:0-12955 GCA_035459145.1 Anaerolineae bacterium
GCCGGAGGCGAAGGTGGCGATTGTGTTAGGGGGGAGTGCGGATGCGCGGGAGTATATTCAGCGGTTGGGGCGGATATTAAGGAAGCAGGGGAATGCAACGGCCGTTTTGTATGAAGTGATTGCGCGGGATACGGTTGATGAGGGGATGGCGCAGAGAAGGCGGGCGGGGGCGCGAAGGCGGCAGGGGTGAGTGGGGGAGGGAGTGCAAAGGGAGGGCAAACAGTGGTGCTGGTAGCTACCTAAATATATACCGCTTGCCCCTCCTTTGTGCTTAACCGTACTCATCAAACCGGATACAGCAGCTTGATTAACTGGTGATTAACCAAGTTGACTGTTAAGAAGTAGTAGGTGGGTGGTTTGATGATAGGAAAAGTTGTGATGAGTATGCAGTTATTGTCCGCTTGTAAGTGCATAGGTAAATTGCCCTAATTGCTGTGAGTCGGCATATTGGTTTCTGTTACAGTTTAAGGCTCTGACAATATAGAAACGGTGGTTCGGTGTGTTGCCATCTGTATAGGTCGTTGTGCCTACATCGGTTCCAGCTAATAGTGTATTGGTCTCAACTGTGAAATAGGGAGTTGTGTCATGATAATGAATTTCATAACCACCGGTGTTACTAGAGATATCAGACCAAGTCAAAATTACATTTATATCATTGTAGCTGATTTGAGGAGTAACTGCTGTCGCTGGTTCAGATTGGCAAGTGGGGGCTGAATCCCCTAAGGCAAAGTGAGAAAAGGTGTCTATATTTGTGATTTGTATGTGGCAAGCTTCACCAGCACCAGATGTGCAATATTGATTAGATTCTGAATAAATATAATCAGATGGATGGTTGCCAACCTGTAACCAGTTAGCTGGTGGGGAATCATAAACCCAAACTCTACTATTGGTCGCATTAACGCCATTACGCTCATTTTCAGTAAACCAATAAGTAATATTAGCTAGGACAGGGTTGGTGGGTTCAATCTTATAACAACGATCCATGATAGGATCGGTTGGATTGGTCGCACAGTTCGATGAGGTACCATTGCCATAGATGGTTACGCGGACCTCACCCATATCAGAGACAGGTAGAATATCGACTCCATAATACTTTCTTTCTGTCCCTAGTTGATTGTCGACAAAGCCAAAACGTGTTTGGGTATTGGCTGGAGCGGGTTTTGTTTGTTTGATAATACCGTTGTTGATTAGTTCATCTTCAACGGTTAGTTCAAATTGGTTTAAGTCTAGAGTGGATCCATCTTGTATTAAAACGAATCTGCTGTTGGCCTTGGTTGATAGGGTTGTGGTTGAATTGGCGTCTAGGATTGTCACGATATCTTTAGTGGGGACACATGATTCGGCCCAATTGGTGGGATTATGCCAATCATTATTGGTGGCGCCTGTCCAATTGGCCACACCAACGAGTGAAACAGGGATATTGGTTGACCAAGATAAGGCATTAAAACGCCCCCCGTTCACAAGAGTGGTTGATTGAGAATTGCCATAGTGAGTGCTGTTAGGCAAAAAGCTATGATTCCAAGCACGCATGTAGACGGTTTTACCTAACTGATTTGCATCAGGGATGAGCATTTGCAATGGAATATAGCCTTGATCATTTAGACCGATTGAGGTGGTATCCATTAAGATATCATCATTGCCGGGTTGACCACTACAACTGGGTGGGTCAATGACGCCATTTGCACCCACATCAATCAACTGAATTAGATCGTTTGTTTTTAAGGGGGTGGTGCTATCTGAATCATACACACCATAAGCTGTATTTTGATTCCCATTAAAGCTGCCCCAGCTGAAGCCACCACATTGTACTAAGCTGCTTTGTAAAGTATGCGTGAGTACATCTGTATCAAAAATAAGAGAGTCTGTAATATCAAGTGGGGTGATAATATTTTCAGTAAGACAGCTGAATTCAATATTAGCCACAACTTCTGTTATATTGGTACAACCAGTCATGGTGGTAACGGCAGAATATTGAATTAAACCAATTGTATTATCAGTGATATTTTGTAAGGTCGTTTGATTGTTTAGACAGTTGTCAACATCTATTTGGGTGCCAGATGTGCTTAAATCAGCATCGACTACTTGGAGTTTGGTGGGATCGAAGGTGATATCGAACTCAATACCGGTTACTGGGGTAATAATATTGGTTAAAGTGACGCTGATGACAGTGTTGTTGCCTATTGTGGGGATTGTGCTGACGACAGGATCAAAGCCAAGGGTTAAATCTGTATTGGCATGGGCGATGTTGTTGTTAAATAATAGCAATATTATAGTGGCTAAAGAGATGAAAATTGAAGTTATGAGACCATATATTCTTGTTGGCATATTATATTCTCGCTTGTATATAAGTAACCTGAGTTCGATAATTAAGCCGATGTCAGTGTTGGTTAGGGTATTTTATGGCGGATTTCTCGATTTCAGTTTACCCTTTGGCGATTGGTAGGTTCTAAATGGGGAGGGCGGGTAAAACTCCACTCGAAATGACGTTTGGAGAGGGGCTGTGAATTGTCGAAATCAGGTTAAGTAGATTCAGTAAAGTTATGGGGAATATTTATCTTTAGGAGCATACGTTGATAATAGGTTTTGACGAAAGATGGGTTCAATATAAAAGAATGAACCCATCTTTTGTCTATTAATCGGCTAGATTAAGTTTATGGCCAAGGGATAGGTTCATTAGGTGGGGTAAAGTTGCCCATTGTAAACTGAACAGCGACACCATCATCGAAATCAATCACACCATTACCATTTGTATCGCCAAGTCCTCCCGTTGGGATAATTACGGTGTCAACTGGCGGGAGGAGTTGGAAATCTTGCATATTTACACGACCATTGTCATTAACATCGCCACCCGGTAACAGGACTGAATCTAAGTTAATCGTCTCATCGGCTGTAACTGTTACATTTGTTTGTTCCGCATATAAGTAATTAGTCAGATTGGCTTGGACTGTGTATTGTCCTGGTGGTAGGGCAAGAATGAAATTGCCTTGGTTATCTGTCGTGGTTGTCCATGAATCACCATTATTAATGGCTGTAATGATGGCTCCAGTATGGTCTGTGCGGCCCCACAAAAGCACTTGGCCACTTATTGCACCCGATGACAAAATAGTGACAGTGTCATTTTGGGTATTGACATTGATAGGGTTAGCTAATAGGTCAAGTGCTTGCCAATTATCAAGGGTAATAGCGCTAGAACCAGAATCGATGGCTTGGAAGGTGATTAAGGCAACATTGCCACCATTACAGACTGTGGTAAACCCAATTACGCTGTAATTGATTTGACCAGTGGTGTTATCAACATTATTTTCAAAAACGTTGGTGGCGTCAGGGCAAGATCCGGGAGCCACTTGAACACCGGAGATATTGGGGTCGGCATCAATTACTTGGAGAATGGTGGGATCGAAATTGATTTGCCCATCGATACTAGCTAAGTCGCTCATGTCACTTGATTGAATGGCGACAACAAATCTATCTCCTAAATTGTAGGTATTCATAGCTGGTATCACTTGCAATGTTGGTTCTGTGGGTACATCGATATGTAGCCGTCCATTACATAGATCATAGGGAGTAGGGGGGACAAATGTGCCGCCCCAAGGATCACCTGAGTTAACGACTGCATATGGGGTTGTCGTTGAGGCGGGACTATAGACGTCTAGGTTGATGTTAGCAGATATATTATATAAAACATTTAAAGGGTCTCGAACAAGTAATGTGCGATAGCCACTTTGGTTTGGGAGAGCAACTGTGATTTCGAATTCTGGGTTGGCTTGAAGATAAGCTGGGTCGACTGTGAATTTGATACAAGCAGACCAATCAATGCTGATGTCAAAGTTCCAAGCAGAGAAATGGGATACTTGGCCAACATAGCGGTCACCAACTAACGTAGCTGTGGATTCCTCAATCCACATACCTGTTTCTGTATCAAATGACCATAAACCAATGGTTTCGCCCCACCCATCATCGAGATTTACAGGGATAGATAAATCGGCCAAACTGCCATCAGCTAAATTATATAATTGGCCAGATTCTCCTTGGAATTCAAAAGAAGCGGCACCAGCACTTTCTAAGAAAACAGGTTGGCCATTGCTATCGATACCACCCATATTGCCGGGCATTTCTTCACCATTAGCTAAATCATAGGTGTACATGTATAACGTAATATCTTCGGTAGCTACATTGCCATCGTCATCGACGAGACTGTTTGGTGGTATGGCCACCGTAGTGCCATAAGAATCAACAACATCAACAGCTGTGCCCGGTGAGATAGTGAATGCTTCAGCTTGGTACAGTTTAAAAGTAAAGTTGTCAGCAGCTGAGCCATCGTGCAGGACGAAAGCAGGAGCATAACCCATTTTTTCAACATGTACTTTGTATTGTTGACTGGTATCAACCGTGGTCATAAAGTTACCAGTGGCATCAGTCATGGTGGTTTGGCCATTAACGGTGACATTGGCATCGGCTAAGGGGGCATCATTTTGATCAACAACTTGGCCACCAAAAGAAACTTTAGGCACATAGGTTACAATGTCAACGGTTACTTGGCTGACACCTGAACCGGTACGCCAAGCAGAGTTGATAGAGCGGTTGAAGCTGGCGAAGATGTCATAATTGATTGAGCCCTCGCTATCAGTTTGTCCATTCAAGGCATAAATATAGGGAGAGTTTAATTCAGCGGTGATATCGTTGTTATTATCCCAAAACAGGTGTTCATTGCTCACTTCGAGCTGTAACGTCATGCCATTGTTAATCAAATTGGGGACGCTAAGGAGATGGTATAAATCATCGGTGGTCTCAGCCGGGGGAACGGTTTGATTAGCGTAAATGGACATCATACTGTTACGAATTTGAAGCTCGGAGTCGTTGCTTTGTGTGCCATCATCGCCACCATAGCCGTTGTTGGTGGCTGAATCACCGATGTTAACGAGCCAACCAGATGACGCATCATCGAAATCAACGGTAAAAACGGCTTTTTGGTTAGGTTGCAAATTTAACTTAAAGACGGTTTCATTATTTTCTGGCGAGAGAATGAAAGTTAAAGCGTCAAGGTTAGAGCAATTGTTACTGTTGTTATTGGTGAGATCGATGGTGCAGGTTGTATTATTATCATTGGCAACGGCAACCGTGTTGGGCAGAAAGGCGTAACTACTGTTTAGGGGGGTGATAGTTACGAGGAGTAGGGTGAAAAGAGAAATAAAAAGAAGTTTTTTACTACGCATGTCATAATCCTTTGGTGATTAATTAAATGTAAGGATGAATAATGAATTTAGAGGATTTAGGGTTGGTAAAGTAGAGATAGATGTAGCTATGTTTACCTTATCCGTTAAATTCTCGTGGAATCAGTTAGTTATAGGGTCAATAAGTTTTAATCTGGCAAGCAATCACCCCCAAGAGATTGAGTAAGTTAGTAATTTATAGAGATATGATGTTAGTGGATTAAATTAATAACCTGAGTTCGATAATTAATTAAACCTGTGGATGATTTGGTTGATGTGTTATTAAGGCAGATTTCTCAACTCCATTTTGCCCTTTTTGCAGTGGTGGGTTTGAAGTGGGGTGGGGCGGGCAAAACTCCGTTCGAAATGACGTTGGGAGGGGATTGTGAATTGCCGAACTCAGGTTAATAATGTTTGGTATTGTTTGTCAGAGTTCCTTTGACTACGTTTTCGCCTTTGTCAAGTATGGTTTTGTTAGGGAGGAGGTGGCCAAAATCTTGCTCAGGAATGGTTTTGGGTGTTGGGATTATTTCGGTTACAGTTTATTAAGTTTAAAAACGGTTTCATTTGATGGTTTTTTTAGAAATTCATGGGAAGGGTAGGAGACTGTTTATTTAACCTGTTCCCTTTGCTCATAATCCCCATGAATTTCTAAAAGACCTTGTATGTCTAGGTCAGTTTAAGGTTACATATAATCACCTCCTTATTGTTTCTGGGATGCTGGTTAATACTCTGGTGGAAAGCATAAGATGGGGGTGGCGAACGGCCGTTGGCCAAAGTTTATCATATCAGCGTTCGTCTTATGTCCATTGTCGATGAGCGCTAGTTACACTGGTTAGTTACCTGAGAGCAGAGTGTAGTGAAAGACGCCGACTTTGTTTGATAGGTTTGATTCTCGGCCGTGAGCCACGGCGGTGATGGCATAATAGCGGTTTGCCGGAGGTGTGATGGAAGCTGATGTGGTGGTGAAAACGGTATTTAGGTTAGGGGGCGTGGTGTAGGGGTAAGCGGAGCTGTAAAGGTAGTAATAGTTGGCTTGGGAGACGGATGACCAGTTTAAAAGCCAATTATTGTTTTGGTTGTTAATGGTTAATTGCGGTGTGGTTAATGGTGGGGCTGCTGGTGGTCGGATGGGAATGGGTAGTAATGTTGGTTTGGTAGTGGGGATGTAGGGGGGGATAGAGGCGAGGCGGGTTAATTGTGTTGGGGGGGGAGTAAGCGCTTGGCTTATGTAAAAAGAGTAGTTGGTAGATTCTTGGCCATAGACTTGGACGGTGTAGCGGCCTGTTGTGGGGGCCGAGTCGATGTATAGCCAATCGTTACCAACAACGATGCCTTGATAATCAGGTAACCAGTTGTTATTTGGCCCCCAAGCAAAGATGTTGGCATCTGGCGGTAAATCTGAATCACCTGGCGTCATTGATAGCATGAGGAGAAGGCTTTCCCCTTGATTAAGCCAGAAATCGTATTGATCGGTTTCGTTGGCGAGAAGATTGATGGTGTTGGGTATGTAATTGGCTTTGAGTATAGAGGGATAAGGCGTTGTACCGGCTGAAGAGCGTCCCCAAATATGGAGCTCAAAGCGACCGGCGGTTAAATCGCTGGGTAAGGGGAGGGAGACGGGTTGCATGATGTTGACGCCTGTCAATGTGTATTCTTGGCGTAAAGAGGCACGTTGATAAACTTGCACAATGAGGGTATCAACTGGTGCGGCTAGGCTGGCTAATGATTGGGTAATATTAACGGTGATGAAGGGGTTGTTGGTTGTGGCTGGGGGGGGTATTGTGGCGGTGATGATGGGATATGATGGGGGGGTGTAGGGGAAGACGTAATCGGTGTAGGTGAGGTGGTTATTGTTTTCATTTTGTTCGATAAATTGGTTGTGGGGGTCAAGGGTGATATCAAGGGTGAAGGTGTTGATTTGGGTGGGAACCCAGTCGATGAGGGTGGAGACAGTGTGGGTGCCGGTGATTAAATGGCCCAGCATCACGATTTCATCATAAACTGTTTCGTTGGCCGAGGTGATGGTGAAGCGAACGGGTAAATTATCAATTTCTTGGCTAACATAGAATGTGGCTTGCATAGGTGTAGGTTGGTTAACCATAACGGTGCCTTTTAGGGGGAGGGTAATATTATCAATGGCTAACTCACCGACTGTTGTTGGGGATGGGTAGTTGGGTAGACAAGCTTCGGTTTCTATCGTTTCGCCTTGCCAAAAACGGTATAAGATATCGGCCCAATTGGCGTCGGCTGTGGTGGCTCGGTCTAAGAATTGGTATGGATTGGGGTTGTCGGTGGTGATGGTATCGGTGTACCAATGGGCGTGCCAACTTAAGATAGGGGTGCCGGTGGTGGGGTTGGGACGGCCCATGAAATCTGTGTATAAGCCTAGGGTGGGGGTGATGGGATGTATCCAGGTGGGGGTTGAGGGCCAGGCATACCAGGGGGTCCCATTGGTGTAAGTGGTGGTGATGATGGCGTTATCCATCCGCTCGGCCGTTTCTGCTGCCCAAATTTGCACATCGGTGCCGGCGGTGAACAGATGGTTTAACGCGGTGGAGAAAGAGGAGATGTCGGAGAGGGCATCGGGTGGTGCTAGCTCCCAATCTTGTTGACAGAAGGTGGTGTCATATTTGGCGCTATTGTAATAGGCGACGGTAATTAAGGTTTTGGTGGTGTCATCGTCACGGTCGAATTCGGCGAGGAGGGCCGAGGCTAATGAGTCGATCGCTTGTTTGATGGGGGGGATGGCGGCGGAATCAACGGCGAGGTAAGTGCGGGGATGATTGACATCAGGGTTGCCATCTAATTGATCAGCGTCATGGAGGATGTTTTCATAGGCGGCGATCGTTTGGGTGGCCATCATGGCGGGGGTATCGGTGGGGTTGATGGCGGTGAGGGTGGCGCCGAGCATATCTGGGGAGAAGTAGGCGTAATTGGGGGAGCCGATGATGGCCGAGGCGTAGGGGTCACCATCAGGGTTGGCGAGCGGGTAGAACTCCTCGATGGTGGCGGCGAAGCAGTGGGCGACGTTGAGCAGGTCAATGGGGTTGGCGCCATCATTGGTGCCGATGGCGAGTGCTTTGCTTAGTTGATGGGGCGAGATGATAGAGGGGGTGCGGTTATCGGTGAAATCAGGGTGTATTTCTTTGTAGGTGGGTAAGGGGAAGAGGGGGGCGGCTAAGTTGGCTAAGGGGACGAGGGGGGCGGCTAAGTTGGCTGAATTGCTGGTAGTGGTGTCAAAGACAGTGGCGATATCGGTGTCTGGGACGAGGGGGGCGCCGTGGGCGACGTAGGTGAAGGTTGTTTGGTTGGCGGGGTAGGTTTGGGTGGCCCAGAGAAGGAAGCCGCCGAGGGTGTTGCCATCGGCCATATCATATTCATGGAGGGTGGGATCGAGGATGCCTTGATGGTTGGGTAGGTTGGTGATGGGAGCGCTGATGGTTCCGTTTTGAATGATGTAGATGCTGGTGTCGTCTGTTTGGTCGAGGTCGATGAGGACAACGGCCGTTTTCTCCGGTGCGGCAACGGATGCGTCAAGAATGCTTTGGATGGAGGCGTGGTTATAGACGCTTAAATTGTGGGGGCTGGTAGGATTATTATCAAAGGCAAGGGCGTAAATGAGGAGTGATTGGACCGGGCAACCTTGACCCGCATCGGTGATAGACCAGTTGTTGTTGGTGATCATTTGGTTGCGGGCATTGGCGCCAGCACAGTAGGTGCTGTTACCGGCATGGAAGGGGACTAGGGGGTTTAAGTTTTGGGTGTGCCAGCCGATGAGTAGCGCGTCATAATTGTCAGTTGATAGTTGGGCATTAAGAAACATATTTTCAGCTGTTTCAAGATTGGCTACATTCCAACTGCCGAGGTTTTGGTTGAAACTGGTAGCGTTGTAGAACATATAAGCCATATCGATGACATTACTACTGTTCCAGCCGCTGATATCATAGTTGAAATTAGTAGCACTGAAGAAAACCCGATTCATATTGATGACACTACTGGTATTCCACCCACTAAGTGGTTGGTTAAAGCTAGTAGCTTCGAAGAATAATCCCTGTATATTGGTAACTTTGCTGATGTCCCAGCCGCCAATTGGTTGATTGAAATTGGTAGCAGTGGCGAACATCCAAGACATATTGGTGACATTGCTGGTGTTCCAGCCGCCAAGCGGTTGGTTGAATAGAGGCGTGTTGTAGAACATATAACTCATATTGGTGACGTTGCTGGTGTTCCAGTTGCCAAGTGGTTGGTTGAAATTGGCAATACTGGCAAACATCCAGGACATGTCAGTTACATTAATGGTATCCCAACCATTAATATTTTGGTTGAACATTTCGGCGTTGTAGAACATCCAAGACATATTGGTGACATTAGAAGTGATCCAATTGCCAAGCGGTTGGTTGAAACTGGTAGCACCATAGAACATTGATTGCATAGTGGTAACATTGGAGGTATTCCAACTATTAAGAGGTTGGTTGAAACTATCAGTACCATAGAACATCGATCCCATATTGGTGACATTGGAGGTGTTCCAACTATCAATAGGTTGATTGAAACTATCAGCACCAGAGAACATTCCAGCCATATTGGTGACATTGGAGGTGTCCCAATCACCAATAGAGTGGTTGAAATTAGTGGCATTGGCGAACATCCAACTCATATTGGTGACATTGGATAGGTCTGGGGTGTCGGTGGCTTGTCCGGCAAGGTTTTCACAGCCGTAGAAAGCGTTGGCCATTGAGGTCCATTTATTGGTACCCCATTGGTCGATGCTTAACAGTTTGTTTTTGTCGCCACCATTGTTGAAGTAGATACGGGGGAAGCCGGTGTTGGAGCCAGTATTGTCTTGGATGCGAATGGTGTAGGTGCCGGGGGTGGGGTAGGTGCAGGTGTAATCGCCGAAAACGGCACTGATTTCAAAGATACCATCGTTGTCACAGTCGACGTTGTAATTGTAGCCGATACCGGTGGTGGGGATGGTGAATTGGTTGTTGGCGGAACTGCCGAGGAGGTCGGTTTGGATGGTGATGACGAAATCCTCAGAGCAATATTGCCCCGCATCGGTGATAGACCAGTTGTCGTTGGTGATCATTTGGTTGCGGGCATTGGCGCCAGCACAGTAGGTGCTGTTACCGGCGTGGAAGGGGACTAGAGGGTTTAAGTTTTGGGTGTGCCAGCCGAGGAGCAAGGCGTCGTAATTGTCCGTTGAAAGTTGGGTGTAGGCAAACATGCCCTGAGCTGTCTCAAGATTAGACACGTCCCAACTGCCGAGGTTTTGGTTAAAACTATAAGCACTAGAAAACATGCCACCCATATTACCGACATTGCTGGTATTCCAACCACTGAGACTTTGATTAAAATTTATCGCCCCAGCGAACATAAACGCCATATTGCCGACATTGGAAGTATTCCAACTACCAATAGGTTGGTTGAAATTAGTGGCGCTGGTGAACATTGAATACATATCAGTAACATTAGAGGTATTCCAACTACCAATAGGTTGGTTGAAATTGGTGGCACTGGCGAACATATAACGCATAGTAGTGACATTGCCTGTCGCCCAACTATCAAGAGGTTGGTTGAAGTTATTAGCATCCCAGAACATATAACTCATATTGTTGACATTGGCGGTGTTCCAACTGCCAATAAGCTGGTTGAAATTGGTAGCACCGGCGAACATCCAAGACATGTTGGTGATATTGAAAGTGTCCCAATTGTTTAGAGGTTGGTTGAAATTGTCAGCCCCATAGAACATCGATTGCATAGTGATGACACTGCTGGTGTCCCAACTATTTAGAGATTGGTTGAAACTATCAGCACTAGAAAACATACCTTGCATGGTGATGACATTACTGGTGTCCCAACCGTCAATTGGTCGATTGAAATTGGTAGCACGATAAAACATCCAAGACATATTGGTGATATTGGAGGTGTCCCAAGTATCAATATAATGGTTGAAATTGGTAGCGCCAGAGAACATCCGAGTCATATTGGTGACATTGGATAGGTCTGGGGTGTCGATGGCTTGTCCGGCTAAGTTTTCACAGCCGTAGAAAGCGTTGGCCATTGAGGTCCATTTGTTGGCGCCCCATTGGTCGATGCTTAACAGTTTGTTTTTGTCGCCACTGTTGTTGAAGTAGATGCGGGGGAAGCCGGTGTTGGAGCCGGTGTTGTCTTGGATGCGAATGGTGTAGGTGCCGGGGGTGGGGTAGGTGCAGGTGTAATCGCCGAAAACGGCACTGATTTCAAGGATACCATCGTTGTCACAGTCGACGTTGTAATTGTAGCCAGTACCGGTGGTGGGGATGGTGAATTGGTTGTTGGCGGAACTGCCGAGGAGGTCGGTTTGGATGGTGATGACGAAGTCATCAGGACAATGGTGGCCCGCATCGGTGATAGACCAGTTGTTGTTGGTGATCATTTGGTTGCGGGCATTGGCGCCAGCACAGTAGGTGCTGTTACCGGCGTGGAAGGGGACTAGAGGGTTTAAGTTTTGGGTGTGCCAGCCGAGGAGCAAGGCGTCGTAATTGTCCGTTGAAAGTTGGACATGAATAAGCATGTTTTCAGCTGTTTCCAGAGCGGATACATCCCAACCGCTGATATTTTGATTGAAATTAGACGCACCAGCGAACATCCCCAGCATAGTGATGACACTGGAGGTATCCCAACTGCCAATAGGTTGATTGAAGTTAGAGGCACTGGCGAACATGCCCTCCATATCACGGACATTACTGGTACTCCAGCCATTAAGATTTTGGTTAAAAGCGACAGCGCTGTTGAACATCCAAGACATAGTTGTCACATTAGAGGTGTTCCAATTGCCAATAGGTTGGTTGAAATTAGTACCAGCGAACATTGCAAACATCGTGGTGACATTGGCGGTGTCCCAATTGCCAATAGGTTGGTTGAAATTGGTCGCACCGGCGAACATCCAGGACATATTGGTGACATTGGAGGTAACCCAGCTGCCAATAGGTTGGTTGAAATTGTCAGCATTATAGAACATAGAACTCATATTAGTGACATTGTTGGTGACCCAGTTGCCAATAGGTTGGTTGAAATTGGTGGCGTAGGCGAACATCCAGGACATATTGGTGACATTAGAGGTATCCCAGTTGCTAATAGGTTGGTTGAAATTGTCAGCACCCGAGAACATCCCACCCATAGTGTTGACATTAGAGGTATCCCAGTTGCTAATAGGTTGATTGAAAACTTCGGCGTTGTAAAACATAGAATTCATAGTGGTGACATTGGAGGTGTCCCAATCACCAATAGAGTGGTTGAAATTAGTGGCATTGGCGAACATCCGGCTCATATTGGTGACATTGGATAGGTCGGGGGTGTCGGTGGCTTGTCCGGCAAGGTTTTCGCAGCCGTAGAAGGCTTTTTCCATTGAGGTCCATTTGTTGGCGCCCCATTGGTCGATGGAGAGTAATTTTTGGCGATCGCCACTGTTGTTGAAGTAGATGCGGGGGAAGCCGGTGTTGGAGCCGGTGTTGTCTTTGATGATAATGGTGTAGGTGCCGGGGGTGGAGTAGGTGCAGGTGTAGTCGCCGAAAACGGCACTGATTTCATCGATGCCATCGTCGTTGCAATCGACGTTGTAATTGTAGCTGATACCGGTGTTGGGGGTGGGGATGGTGAATTGGTTATCGGCGGAACTGCCGGGGAGGTCGGTTTGGATGGTGATGACGAAGTCATCAGGACAATGGTGGCCCGCATCGGTGATAGACCAGTTGTTGTTG
>DATHYN010000500.1:0-7908 GCA_035459145.1 Anaerolineae bacterium
GGTGCCATTTTGTGCGGGCGATATGGGCGAGGGCGAGGGGAAGGCAAAGGGCGGCGGTGAGGTGGGTGGTGAGGGTAAGCCCAAAGAGAAAGCCAGATAGGTATGGAGAGCGGTTGGTGAAAAGTGTATAGAGGGTGAGACCGAGAGCGAGAAGAAAAAGCGGATAGACTTCGGTGCGGGTGGCTTGGGCCCAGATGAGGGGGGCGGTGGCAAACAGAAGTGGGGCAAGGTTGAGAGATGGTTTGGCTGGTTGGTTTTTGGTGGTAGGGGGGGGGATATGGATAAGTAGGGTAATAGTGAGGGTGGTGGCGAGGGCGGAGAAGAGATTGAAATGTTGAGGGAGGGAGAGGGGTAAAGGGATTTTGGTGAAGAGGTGGGTAAGCAGGGTGTAGGTGGGGTAGCCTGGTGGGTGGGGGATGCCGAGGGTGGTGGCGGCGAGCATTAGTTCGGGGCCATCACTGCTACCGAATTGCCAAGATATATCTGGGGCGAGGGTGATGAGGTAGAGGGTGAGGGAAAAGAGAGGGATGAGGAGATATGGTTTTGTGCGGGTCAATGAGGTTAAGGATAGCATGGATCCTTAGGGTGATTTAGGTAGTAGTGCCCTAAGGATCGGAGCTAACATCAAAAATAGTTTAGGCGTTTTGCCGACGATAGCTGAGTAGCCCAAAAGAGAGAAGGGCAAAGCCGGCGAAGAAGAGGAGGGTGACAAAGAGGGTTAGACCAGCAGAGCTAGCACCAGAAACAGGCAAAAGGACAGGCGCGCCACCGGAGCCGCCCACTTTGCGCAAGCAGAAGTCAATATTGAGGACGAGTAGCTGGTTACTGCCGACAAATGCTTCTAAAGTAGGTTCTGAAGTAACAACATAGTTGCTATCAGGACGGGCGCTTACTTTCCAAGTGCCATAACCAGCCGCGACCAAGCCATAGGTACCATTTTCGCCAGATTGCAAGTAGAGGGTTGTTTTACCATCATCGCTGACAAACTCAATGGGAATACCAGCTAACACAGGTTCACCAGTACCTTGGCAAATGCCATTGTTGTTTTGGTCCCAGTAGACGGTACCGCGAATAGAACCATTATTGGTATCTTCTTCTTGGGTGGCTTGGTTGGAGACGTTGGTGGGGGTAGGCCGAGGTGTTTGGGCGTAACTGGTATGAACGGAGGCAAATAAAAGGGCGAACAAAAAGATAAAAGCGACTAATTTTTTGGACATATGACACTCCTGTATTGCAAGAATTTAGTTGATACGGTGTAAACTTTAACAAGCATGTGCAGTTTTCTGCTAAACTTTCTAAAATTTACTGGCGGCTGGTCGAAACCAGTTATACCTATTATACTCATATTTATGTAATGTGCAGTCCTTTTTTGCATGAAATATTATGTTAAGGGGGGCAAATGTAAAAAAGTGGTCAAAAATAAAATGAAGAGGCAATAATTATGTCATTTGATTGGTTGAACAAGTTTCATCGGGAGATGAATAAAGCGGATGATTATGCGGAAAAGACATTAGCGGCGTATCGATTAGGAATGAAGGCGAAAGGGTCGATTGCTGGGGTACGGGTGGTGGTTGATGTGAATTGTTGTGAGGTGTGTCAGGGGTTGGATGAGGAGACGGTGTTTCATCCGGATGAAGCGCCATTGTTGCCACCGGAGGGGTGTGAGCGTGGCCGAGGGTGTTTATGTGTATATCGGCCAGTGATGAAATATGAGGTAGAGTAAGAAAACGGTCAGGCTACTATCAGCCTACGGGTTAATGATTTGGCTACCCTAATTTATAAGGGTGGGCTATAATTTGGGTTGGACACTTTTAAATTTAAAGAAAGACTCATTAAGTTAATGGGTCTTTTTTATCGATAGTATAAATGATGTGGATTCATGGGGGAGTAGATGATGACGCATATAAAAAAATTAGAAGGAGAAATTATGCCAACAGCACTTATTACGGGGATTACTGGCCAAGATGGTTCGTATTTGGCTGAGTTATTATTAGAAAAAGGGTACGAAGTTGTCGGTATGGTACGGCGGACAAGTACAGTTAATTTTCATCGGATTGCGCATATTCAAGATAAGATTAAGTTAGTATCAGGGGATATGTTGGATCAAGTATCATTGATCAACATTTTAGAAGATTGCAAGCCGGATGAAGTTTATAATTTAGCGGCGCAATCATTTGTGCAAACATCTTGGAATCAACCAGTTTTCACGGGGGAAGCGACGGCTCTGGGCGTTACGCGCATTTTAGATGCGTGTCGGATTGTGGATAAAAATATTCGTTTTTATCAAGCGAGTTCGAGTGAGATGTTTGGGAAAGTGATGGAAGTACCCCAAAAGGAGACAACGCCGTTTTATCCCCGCAGTCCGTATGGGGTGGCTAAAGTTTATGGGCATTGGATTACGGTGAATTATCGGGAAAGTTATGATATGCATTGTTCGTCAGGGATTTTGTTTAATCATGAGTCGCCACGGCGGGGGTTGGAGTTTGTGACGCGTAAGATTACGCATCATGTGGCTCAGATTAAGCTTGGTTTGACGGATGAGTTGCGTTTGGGCAATTTGGATGCGCGGCGTGATTGGGGGTTTGCGGGGGATTATGTTAAAGCGATGTGGTTGATGCTACAACAAGAGAAGCCCGATGATTTTGTGATTGCGACGGGGGAGACGCATTCGGTGGAGGAGTTCTTGACGGCTGCGTTTGGGGCAGTTGATTTGGATTGGCATGATTATGTGGTTCAGGATCCACGGTTTATGCGACCAGCGGAAGTTGACTTATTGGTGGGAGATCCGGCAAAAGCGGGTCGTGTTATGGGTTGGGAACCTGAGGTGACATTTGCGGGGTTGGTGGAGATGATGGTTAAATCGGATTTGGCCTTGTTAGAGAGTGGTCAGACGCCGATGTAATGTGGGGGGGGAGCTTTGATTAGTAAGTAAAATTCCAGATCGTTTTGGCACAAATATAATCGCCTAGCAGAGGTGATTGGTAAGAAAAAACGATAAAACCTTTTGGAAATTAACTTCGCATATAAAAATAACGGACGAGTGAGGAAAAAATGTCTGAAATTAAATTTGGAACAGATGGGTGGCGGGGGCGTATTGCTGAGGATTATACATTCGCCAATTTACGGCGTTGTGCGCAAGGGTTTGCGACGTATATGAAACAGGAGGGGTTGGCGGAGAAAGGGGTGGTGATTGGGCATGATAAGCGGTTTCATGCGGATAATTTTGCGGCGGCGGCGGCCGAGGTGTTGGCCGCGAATGGGATTAAGGTGTGGTTGACTGATGGGCCAACACCGACGCCGGCGATCTCTTATTCGGTGGTAGCGAAAGACGCGGGGGCGGCGATTAATGTGACGGCGAGCCATAATCCACCAGAAGATTGTGGGTTTAAAGTGCGCGATCCACAAGGTGGGGCGTTGCCACCGGTGGCGTTGCGACAAGTGGAAGGCCTTATTCCTGATATTGCTGGCGTCAAACGGATGAAGTTAGATGATGCGATGAGTGATGGTTTGGTGCATAAATTTGATCCTGTGCCTGATTATGTTGCCCAATTACATCGTTTGGTTGATATGGAGCCGATTAAAGCGGCTGGCTTTAATGTGTTGGTCGATTGTATGTGGGGGAATGGGGCTGGCTGGTTCCCGCATTTGTTGGGTGGAGGCAAGACGAAGATTAATGAAGTGCATAATGAACGGAATCCGATTTTTCCGCATATGAGCCGTCCGGAACCGATTCCACCGAATGTTGATCATGGGTTGGCGGCCGCGCGGGCATTGCAAGCAGATGTGGCCATTATTAATGATGGTGATGCGGATCGGGTTGGGTTTGGGGATGAGAATGGGAATTTTATTGATCAGCTGCGGGTTTATGGGTTGTTGGGTTATTACTTTTTAGAAGTTCGTGGTGATCGGGGGCCGATTGTGAAGACGATTTCGACGACGAAGATGTTGAACAAACTTGGCAAGCGGTATGGAGTACCGATTCATGAGACGGGGGTTGGTTTTAAATTTATTGCCCCGAAAATGATGGAAGTGGGGGCCTTGATTGGTGGGGAAGAGAGTGGTGGCTATGCCTTTCGGGGGCATGTGCCGGAGCGAGATGGTATTTTAGCTGGTCTGTATCTGTTAGATTTGATGGTACAAACGGGCAAAAAACCATCGGAACTGTTGGATGCGTTGTTTGAGATGGTGGGGCCTCATTTTTATAGCCGGATTGATACCCGTTTTGATCAGGCGAAGAAGCCAGAAGTGTTGGCACGGGTGAATGCGGCGCGGCCAACGACGATTGGCGGTCTCAAATGTACCGATATCGTAACGATTGATGGTCATCAGTTTATTATGGAAGATGGTGGCTGGTTATTGGTACGGTTTAGCGGCACGGAGCCGATTATTCGCGTTTACTGTGAGACGACGCATGAAGACAAAGTCGATGCGATTTTGGATGATGGGATGCGGATTGCGGGGTTGCGATAGATGAGTACAGAGTTAGCTTTTCAAGATTATTATGATGAAGAGGTAGGCTCATTTTGTTATGGGTGTGGTCGGTTGAACGAGCATGGTTTGCAAATTAAGAGTTATTGGGATGGGGATGAATCGGTCTGTGTGTTCAAGCCGAAACCGTATCATACTGCTTTTCCTGGGTATGTGTATGGTGGATTGATTGCGTCGTTGATTGATTGTCATACGATTGGGACGGCGGCGGCGGCGACTTATCGGCATGAAGGGCGACCCATGGATAGTGAGCCGGTGTTGCGGTTTGTGACGGCATCGTTGCATATCGACTATTTACGGCCGACGCCGATTGATGCGGAGATAGAAGTGCGGGCGAAGGTGGAGGAGATTAAGGGGCGGAAAGTTGTGTTGTCGGCGGTGTTGCGGGCGCAGGGAGAGGATTGTGCGAAGGGGGAAGTGGTGGCGGTAAAGATGCCGGATAATTGGTGGGTAAAGTAAGCGGGTTTATTTAGATGGCGTTCTCTTGAAGAGGACGCCATCGGTGGTTGTGGGATTTGGGGGAGGGGGGCTGAGTTGGGAGATAATAGTTGTCTTGGCTGGTGATGGCTGGAGTAGGCGACTTTTTTGTTCGGGGAGAGGCTATGCGGATATTTCTCCGCTACGTTTTGGCCTTTGGTGAAACTGTTTTGGATGGAGGAAGGGGCCAAAACTCCGGTCGAAACGGGTTTTTCGAGAGGTGATGTTAAAGTGGGCAGAATTTGTATGGGCATGTTGGTCATAAGTTATGTGAAAGTGATGGATTAGGAAGGTTGGTTTATGTTGGTTGATACGCATTGTCATTTAGATTTCGAGCGGTTTGAAGAGGATTTGGAAGCGGTGGTGGCGCGGGCGGTGGCGGTGGGGGTGACGCGGATGGTGGTGCCGGCGTTGGACATGGGGAATAATCCGAAGGTGTTGCGGTTGGCGGAGCGGTTTGAGGAGATTTATGTGGCGGTGGGTATTCATCCGAACTCAAGTGCGGATTGGGATGATAGTTGGTTGAAAGAGATTGAGGGGTGGGCGGGGGAAGCGAAAGTGGTGGCGATTGGGGAGATAGGATTGGATTATTATTGGGATAAGTCGCCACCGGCGACGCAGAAGCGGGCGTTGGCGGCGCAGATGGAGTTGGCGGCGTCGTTGAATTTGCCGGTGATTTTGCATAATCGGGAGTCGAGTGAGGATATTGTGGCGATGATGGCTGATTCGTCGTTGGCGGGGCGGGCGGAGGCGGGGGTGATGCATTCGTTTTCGGCACCGATGGCGATAGCGGAGAGGGTGGTTGATTTGGGCTTTTATTTGGGGTTTACGGGGCCGGTGACGTATAAAAAAGCGACGGAATTGCGTGAGGTGGTGGCGGCGATACCGGGTGAGCGTATTTTGGTGGAGACGGATGCGCCGTTTTTGAGCCCACATCCTTATCGGGGAAAGCGGAATGAGCCGGCGTATGTGGTTGAGGTCGCGAAGCGGATAGCGATGGTGCGGGGTATGGATGAGGGGGAAGTGGCAGAGGCGACAACGGCGAATGCGCAACGGTTGTTTGGAGGGTTAGGATTGTGAGTGACGCGGTCGATCTATCGATTGTGATTGTGAGTTGGAATGTGCGGGAGTTGCTGCGTGTTTGTTTGCAGACGGTGGATGGGGGCCGAGGGGAGTTGGCTTTGGAAGTGATTGTGGTGGATGGGGGATCGGTGGATGGGAGTGCGGCGATGGTGGCGGCTGAATTTCCGTGGGTGAAGTTAATTGCTCGGCCGGACAACGTTGGTTTTCCTAAAGGGAATAATATCGGGATAGCGGAAGCGGGGGGAAGACATATTTTGTTGCTCAATCCAGACACGGAACTGATTGGTGAGGCGTTGACGACGATGGTTGATTATTTGGATCGTCATCAGAACGTGGGCGGGGTGGGGGCGCAGTTGTTGAATCCGGATGGGAGCGTGCAATCGTCGCGACGGCGGTTTCCGACGGTGGTGACGGGGTTGGTGGAGAGTAC
Source organism: Anaerolineae bacterium (assembly GCA_035459145.1). Taxonomy (GTDB): domain Bacteria; phylum Chloroflexota; class Anaerolineae; order Promineifilales; family Promineifilaceae; genus DATHYN01. The sequence continues at coordinate 6,479 of DATHYN010000500.1, forward strand.
GTGGTTACAGCCGTGGGCGCCGTCGGGGGTATTGGCGCATTATTTTGCGGAGGATTTGGCGGATGATGAGATTAATGAGGTGGATTGGGTGGTGGGGGCGTGTTTGATGGTGCCGCGGCGGGTGGTGGCCGAGGTAGGAGATTTGGATGTGGGGTATTTTATGTATTCGGAGGAGTTGGATTGGTGTCGGCGGATTAAGGATGGGGGGTGGCAGATTGTTTATTTGCCGACGGCGCAGGTGGTGCATCACGTGGGGAAGAGTAGTGAGCAGGCGGTGACGGCGCGGCATATCAATTTTCAGCGGGCGAAGTTGCGTTATTTTCGGAAATATTATGGGTGGGTGGTGGCGTGGGGGTTGCGGTTGTTTTTATTGTTGAATTATGGGTGGCAGATGGTTATTGAGGGTTTGAAGGGGTTGGTGGGGCATAAACGGCCGTTGCGCTGGCAACGCGTCCAAGCTTATTGGCATGTTATCAAAACAGGCTTGCCGCCGGCGGGGTATTAAATGATGCGTATCGGTTTAGTGACAGGCGAGTATCCGCCGATGGAAGGGGGGGTGGGGGCGTTTACGCAAGAGTTAGCGAAGGCGTTGGCCGAGCAAGGGCATTTTGTGGCGATATTTACACATCGGGAAGCGCGGGCGGGGTATGTGAAGCGAAGTGACGACCGGGCGCGGGCATTGTTGGAGCCGATTGAATTGTCGTTTGCGGAGTTGTATACGCGGGGGCGGCGGTGGTGGTGGGGAGAGATGGATTTGATTGCGGAGTGGGTGTTGCGATATGAGTTGGACGTGGTCAATATTCAGTATCAGGCGGCGGCGTATAATATGCGGGTGCCGGCGATTAATTGGTTGCCGTGGCGCTTGCGGCGGTTGACGCGGGTGGTGGTGACGTATCATGATTTGCGGACGCCGTATTTGTGGCCCAAGGCGGGGCGGTTGCGACCGTTTGTGGTGCGGCAGATGGGGCGGATGGCGGCGGGGGCGATTGTGACTAATCGGGAAGATTATGAGGCGTTGACGGCGGCGGTGGCGGTGCCGGTGGCGGAGATTCCGATTGGGAGCAATGTGATGGTGCATGAGGTGGGTGTGGAGCGAGTGGCGACGGTGCGGCGGGAGTTAGGGGTGCCGGAGGGAGGGGCATTGTTGGCCTATTTTGGGTTTTTGAATCGGAGTAAGGGGGCGGATCGATTGTTGGCGGCGTTGGCCGAGATGGGAGAGGATGTGCATTTGGTATTTATTGGGGGAAGGACGGGGGCGAGTGATCCAGATAATAATCGGGCTTTTTTTGAAGAGATAGATGGGCAGATTGAGGCGTTGGGTTTGGGGGAACGGGTGCATTGGACGGGATTTGTGGCGGATGAGGCGGTATCGGCTTATTTGGAGGCGGCGGAGGTGGTGGTATTGCCGTATCGGGATGGGGTGTCGTTGC
>DATHYN010000501.1:0-11055 GCA_035459145.1 Anaerolineae bacterium
CCAACCTGCCAACACGGGTGGCGTCTCCGCAAGACCGGTTGGTCCCACAATCGTAAATACTGCCTCATCCATCATCATTTAATAAGGAACCAACAGCTCTATTTAAAAATGTTAGCTAAACTAGCCACGGCCGAGGCCAACGTCTTAATCATCTCCGCCCGTTGCTCTTGCGCCTGTACCACCATCTTCTCATGAATCGCCAACAACGGATCATCCGGCTTCATTTTACGCGCTACAAACGTCTCCGTATCACCATCTAATTTCAAAATAGTACGCATATAAATCTGCCCCGCTGCCCGCAACTCGGCCACATCCTCCTTGCCCGTTGTCCCTTCTGTCAACGTATACGTCGCTACATCTAAGGTCGTCACCTGCTCAACCACCCGTTCTAATGAATTAACCACGCGCGTTGTAATCCCCTTCACCGTACTACGCAATTCTGTATCAGCCACAGGTTGCTCGCTACCAGATTTATCTCCTCTATCTCCCCCCAAAAGTCTGCCCATTATATTATAATCAACACCAGCTTCAGGATCTTTTCCTTCTTCAGTCACCTCATTTTCAACACCATCTTTGGCTGCCATCCCCTCTTCCACTGCCGCCGCCTTCGGCGCCGCCGCCTTCGGCGCCGACACTGTCACCGCTTTCATCACCGGTCGCTCCTCGGCCCTCTCGCCCGCCTTCGCCACTTGCAACTGTACCGCCGGATCGCCCAACACCACATAGCCTCGCGCATCATTATGCGACGTCCATAAATTAGCCACATCATACGGATCAACACGCATCCGCGCATCCATATTCTCCATAACCGTCGTTAACGCCGTCGCCATCTCCGCATAACGCACATTAAAATAATCAAATGCCGCTCCCACCGGCACCCCATCTAATAACTGTGATATCAACGCCTCAAATACATCTGTCTGTTGCTTCGATTTCGGCCCCAAAAATGAATAGCCCCATGCCCGATCAACATGTCCCAACATCGCCAATGCCCCACCCCGCTTTAAACTCATCATTTTAGCCGGCAATGCCGATGTAAATGCTCGCTCCGCAATCGCTTCCGCTTGATCCGCAAACGCCTGCTTGCTATACTCATCATATTCCGGTGTCCCCGCCCCATAACAAGCAAACAAGAACCCAATCATCCCCAACAAATTCGTATTGCTATCTAAATGCTCACCTGCTAAATAAAAACTCTCTGGCACTTCCCCCCGATGCTGACGTGGCCCTGGCCAATCATGCGCTAACAACGCCCCCTGATGCGGTAATTGCCGTTTATCACCTTTCGGAAACCCCATCCCATGGCTGGCCGTAAATAACAACGATGGGGTTTGTGCACCACCGCTTAATAATTCAGCTAACTGTGCCCGTGTCCCCTGCTCCGCAAAATAACTGTCAATCGTCCAATCTCCGCGCTCTTTGCGTAACTGCCCGGCCAATGGTGTCAATAATAACTGATGGCTCAACAACGTAGCTGGATCATCTGCCGTCGCCGGTCCCCATAACCCAATCCGCCGTTGCAACTTAATCTTCTCTTTCTCCGCCGTAACCACACTCCGCGCATAGTTAGCATACGCATCTAAATCATCCCCAAAATCAACACGTCCCACCCCATACTGCACATCTAACTCCGTCTGAAAACGATACGGTATCTGCTCTGGCCCACCCACTAACAACATGTAGTAAGGCGCCTTTCGTGGGTTAACCGGGCCAAATGTTGCCGCCCCATTCCGGTCTAAGAACTTAGTTTTATCATCCCGTCTCCGAAACGCTTTTTCTGGCCCCCAATATTCCTGAAACCGCTCCCCTGCTTGCGACTGTCGCCACGCAATTAGCTCCGTTAACGCCTCCCGAATAGCTGGGTTCGCATCGTTGTCAAAAACAATCCCCCAGCCTACATCGCCTACCTTAGTAATATCATAACCAGGCATCACACCAAAATGATCTTTTTTATCCGCTTTATTGCGCAATTCCCCTGTTGCTGGAGGCTCATCTTGACCCTTAATCACAGCCACTAAATCCTCTGCCTTAATCGGCGGCAAATCGTATCCCCCTGTGGCCCCATTAATCCCATTGGCTAATAACCATTTTGGCTTATCACTCATAACTGCCTCACTTCATACTATTCAACTTGTCAATATACGTCTACAATCGGTGTAACTAGTCAACACTAGCCAACACGATAAACGCTGGAATCAATCGATTATAATTGTACCCACATCTCTAAAATCTACAATCTAAATCCATCCTTATCGATCCTGTGCTAACGCCACATAATGCTGAATCTGTTGCTCAACCTTTGGCCGATCCAACTTCTCAGCCAACAATCGCCCTTCTTCCGCTATCATCAGCAAATCATCTTTGGCCAAAGACCCACCCACAACTCCATAAACCTGTATCTGTCCCTGCAAACCAGCCAATAACCAATCATCATTCTCATCTTCACGGGCCATCGAAACCAACTCACGATAAATATCCAATGCTTCTCCACCACGTTCACTAGAAACCAATACTGCCCCCAATACCAAATACAACGACTTAATCTCCGCTTGAATATTATTATCCTGGCGCATCTCAGCTGGCAAATGATGCGTTAACTCCAATGCCTGATTATAATAAGCAATCGCCTCCACATTCGCATAAATATGCGCCGCCGTATCCCCCGCCCGTCGCAAATAAAAGATCGCCTTATAGACCATATGACTATTATCATAATGACCCACAACCGCCTCACGCCAATGATGCGCCAATAATGGGTAATAAGGCGCTAAATCCGCCGCATAATTCTTTTCATACCACTCGGCCACTTGCCGATGCAACTGCTGTCTCTGCGCAAAGGTCATCAAATTATACGCCGCCTGCTCAATCATCATATTCTTGAACGCATACATCTCCCCACTCGCCGCCTCTGGCCGTAACACAAACTCTAAACGCTCTAATTGGGCCAAATCGGTCGTCACCGCATCCCGATTAGTCGCCCGTCGCGTCGGATGTACCATATACAACAAATCAAATTCAAACGTCCGCCCAATAATACTAGCCACCTTCAACGTCAACTGCTGCTGCGGCCGCAATCGATCAATCCGACTGGTAATAACCCCCTGCAATGAATCAGGAAAGGTCAACTGATGCCAATTCCGCGCCTTAGCCGTTAACTCACACTCCCCATTCTCTATCTTCAACAAGCCCGCATCTCGTAACGAATAGGCCAACTCTTCGCTAAAGAATGGATGCCCCTCGGCCCGATCCCGTATCAAATCCGCCACCACCTGCGGCAAACTATTAACCTGCAAACGCTCCTGTACCAACACTATCGCATCATCCGGACTCAACGGATCTAATTTCAACAACGTCGACCGTGGCGCCCCCTCTAATGCCAAATAACTGCTAGGCGCCTTATCCGCAAACGGCCGCGTCGCCAACACAATCAACAACGGCTCCACATTCCCCTGTACCCGCTCTAATAAATGCCACGACGCCGAATCTAACCATTGCCCATCTTCAACAATCAATAACATCGTCGTTGACCGCCGCTTACGCGACGTATGCCGTGTCGCCTGCCCATCCCCCAATAACGCCGCCAACGCCTCCGGCCGCCCTCGGCGCCCCTGCACCTTCGGCTTGCGAAATGGCTCCGGCGGCGACGCCAACAACGCCACTAAAAACTCTTCTGTCTTTTGCCCTCTTTCCGCTTCATTGAGAACGGCCGTTGCCTCCGTATCCCCCAACTCTAACGGCAAAACTACATTCAATAACGGCAAATACGGCGCCCACTCTGGCAAGGTCGCCATCACCTGCTCTTCCACATGCTCCTGCACCAAATCACGCTCCGCCCCCACCGACGGCAACACCTCAAAATTAAATAATTGCTCAAATATATCCCGCCACGCAAAATAAGGCGTCGTCTGCTCTGTCGCTTGCGCCACCCCAACCACCGTCCGAATCTGCAACGCCCGCGCCTGCTGAAAAATCGTCTCCACTAACCGTGACTTACCAATCCCCGCCTCCCCCTCAATCAATATCTGCCCCGATTCCCCCCGCCGATGCATCCCCCGCAACGTCCGTGTCAATACCCCCCGCTCCGCCAAACGCCCCACCAAGGGATGCGATAACGACTCCTCCAACGAACTCGTCACCCGCTCAGATAACTCACTCTGTATCGTAAAAATACGCATCGGCGTCGCCCGCCCCTTCACCTTCACCGCCGGTAACTCCTCAAACGCATAATCATGCGCCGCCGCCTCGGCCACATGCGTCGATACCAAAATCTGCCCCCCCTTCGCCGCCGTCATTAACCGCGCCGCCATATTCGTCTCATCCCCTAATACCCCATACGTCCGCCGATCACGACTGCCATACGCCCCCGTTCGCATCTGCCCCTGGCTCAACCCAATCTGAATATCAATGATAAAATCCATATCCGCCGGCGGCTTTTGCAACGCCAACGCCGCCGCTACCCCTCGCCGCGCATTATCCTCATGCGCAATCGGCGCCCCAAACGTCGCGTATAAATAACTCCCTTTATCCCCCGTTGTAACTTGAATCAACGCCCCCTCATACCGCCGCAATATCGTCTGTACCCACCGTACGTACCGATTTAACTTCTGCCCCACATCCGGATCTTCATCATAATCCAACCCCCGAAACCGAATAAATAAGGCCACCGCCGTTCGTAACTCCGTCAAGAACTGTCCCTGACCGTAAGCTAACCGATCATACACCGCTGGTAATAACCATGGCTTCCACTCTTCATTGGGCAACTCTTCCGCTGATAACATCGGCCACGGCCACTCTTGAGCGACCTCTTTCAAACCAGCAACCACGGCAAACTTTTGCCCCGCCACCGGCTCATGCCAAGCCACAACCTCTAAAATGTCGCCTAACTTCGTCGCCACCTCGGGCCCCACAATCACTTCCCCACTCTGCGCCAGATGCTCCGCCGCCGCCATCCGATCCAATGTGCTCCCCGCTAACACATCCACTAACTGATCCGTCTCCAACCCCACCACAAACCGTCGCACCGGCCCTGTTACCACCGCTACCTTAATCGCCAACGTAATAACCGTCCCTGTCGGCGTGCGCACCGCGGCAAACCGTTTCATCACCTCTTGCATCGCTAAGGCACAACTAACCCCCCGATGCCCATCATCATCCACCAACCAACAGGTGATCGCATCCCCACTAAATCCGATCACACTTCCATGAAACCGATGAACCTCCCGTATTAAGGCGGTGTAAATCCGGTTTAACTGCCGTGGCAACTCTTCTGTTCCCCGTTTCGGCCCTAATTCCGCCACCAACGCTGTCGTTAATGGCGTAAAGCCGGAAATATCGGCAAATAAAACGGTACCCACCGCCTCTTCCGGTAAATTTTCATCTCGTACCAATGCTTGCCGGCGATCAATAGGCAAATAACTGGCTAACTCATTCATAAATTATCACTCTGCCGTCAAACTGCCCACGGCCCAATCCAACGCCTCATACTCATCATCACTCATGCCATACCCTTCAATCCAAATCTGATAAGTTGGGTTCGCCGGATCATATCCAAATAAAATAAGATAGAGACCACTCTCTCCACATCCATAAAAATTGGCAACATTTTCATAGCTAACTGTATCATAAGATACTTGTTCATCCAACAATTCACAATTACTCGGCCCTAACTGACTCGTCAATGCCGCCACCAAATCCTCATTACTCTGCTCATACCCCACATCACTCACCCCAATATACAACCCCGCTGCCTCCGCTTCCGTCCCCTCCAATACATAACTACCCCACCAACTATCCAAATCCGGCGCCGCCCACACCACCCCCCCATCCGTGCTTGTCACCCAATCGGCCGGCACATCCACCGTAAACAGCCCGTCATCATCACTAACCGGCACATACGCTTGACTGCCACCAATACCACCATCCCCCACTTCGTCCTCTTCATCCACGAAATCCGGCTCCCCATTATCAACCGTCACCGTCTCAAATGTCTCGTAAATGTTGCCATCAAAATCTTCCACGATAAAGCCGATTAGATAATCACCATTCGGCGCCGGGGCCGAGGCGGCAATAATCACATCTTGCCCCAAAACCAATGTCTCCCCCTCCTCCTCGTAATCTTCTTCCTCATCATCAAGCGGAATGATCCAATCCAAAACAGTAAACGTATCCCCCGCCCTCACCGTAATCTCCCGTGGCGACCCAGTTGAGCTCTCTGGATTTGTATACCCATAAACTGAGGTGAACTCATCTCCCAAGAAATACATCGTCGCATATCGCTCATTGCCACTCGCCGCAAACGTATATATCCCCTCCACACTATAGGTCGTCTCCTCAAACGTCTGTCCATACTCTTCGGGATAGAATAATGTAAACGCCGCTTGCTCCCCCTCTTCTTCCGCCAACAAGAAATCAACCGCCTCCCACTCATACTCTAAGGTAAAACTCTCCCCATCTCCCCAATCGGGATATAACAAACCACCAATCTCTTTGCTCGCCTCCGCCTCCACAAAATCCATCGTCGTAATCAATAACTCCTCGTCCCCCTCCAAATACGACCCCACAAAGAAATAAATGTAGGCCACATCCCCACTAATCGTCGCTTCCACCGTGACCGGCTCTTCTACACTCGCCACCTCGGCCGATACCGTCAAATCACTCACCGTAATCTCCCCCTTACCCGGTGCCACCACCGCCTCCTCCGCCGGCGGCGGCGCCACCTCACCACCCGCATCTGGCTCCGGCGCCGTTAACACCTCACCCGTATAATGCGCTACCAAAAACTCATCCCACAAACTATCTTGCGCAAACCGGCTAGAGACCGTTGTGTACGACTCATACCCCGATGCCGCCCCTTGAAACAACTCCGAATTCGGAAAATAGATCGACAAACCGGTCGACCCCGCCTGATCCGCCCCGTGCCGCTCCGCCACCATCGACGCCGCCAACGCCGCATTCAACGCATCCGCCGCCTCGGCCACCGCCCCATCCCCCGTCTCCTCTTTCGCCACCGCCGCAAAATGCCCTAAATCAATATAATTGTACGGCCGCCGATCATCAAAATACCCACTAAACGACCGCGCAAACGTCCGCGCCTTCGCAATCGGCTGCGCCTCCGCCTGACTCATCACCACCGATAAATCATCCAACGCCGCCAACACCGCCGGCATCTGCGCCAAATCCATCGCCGACAACGTCATCTCCCGCTGTAACTCGCTCAACAACGCCTCTTCCCCCGCTAACCGAATATCCTTGTCTAAATAACTCTCTACAATCGCCGTCGATAACGCCGCCCCATCCATATCTGGATTGTTCACCAAATCCCCCAAAAATGCCCCATACGCCCAACCCACTGCGGGTTCACTCTCCTGCGACGCCACCGCATACCGGGCATGAGGCGCCATCGCCGCAAAAACTTCAATATGCGCCATCAAACACGCATCAAAACCGACCAACTCAAACTTCTCAATCCCCGTCCGCTCCCGAATAATCCCCAACGCCTCGTCCATCTCCATCAAAAACAACATATCCCCATATTGCGCCAACGGAATATCATGATCGTCCGGCCCCGCCGCCCCTGGATCCGGATCGGACCAGCCACCAGGCCACCCCGCCCCATGATCCGATAAAATCAAAACATGCTTATCCGCTGGATATTCGGCCACCGCCCATGTCACAAAATCAATCAACGCCGCCCCTGACGCCATATTCACTTCCCCTAAATCCATCACCTCTTGCGACCCTAAACTTAACGGATCATCATCTTGCTCCAAATAAAAACGCTTCGTCCCCTGCCAATCCCCATCCCCATCAAAAGCGCCATCGTACCGATCTAATTGCGCCACAATATGCACCCGATCCTGCGATCCCACCAGCTCCGCTTCATTCGTATCCACAAAAATATCAAGCTCTAAAATCTCATCATCCGCATCCTGATACAACATAATCAGCCACGTTTGCCCCTCCGGATTTCCCCCCGATGGCGCCGCTACCCCGCCACCACTGCTCGTCTCCCCACCATCATTCGTCTCCGCCTCCTCTTCATCCCCAAAATCTTCATCGTCATCCCCCTCATCATCATCGTCATCAAGCGGCTCCGTCACCGCTGTATCTTCATCAAGGAACTCATCCCCACGCTCATCCAGAGGCTCGTCATCACACGCCACCAAGCCCATTAGTAACACCAAACTTAACAACAACCATAGCCAGCGTCTTTTCTGACTTTTGTGACCTGCTAACTTCAACATTCCACACCTCCGATGATGCTTTTAACTTTTTGATTAGATGGCTTCATTTCCTAACCAGATACAACCACACACACCATCTTTTATCTAAGTTAATTTCCAAAAGGTTTTATCACTTTTTCTTGCCAATCACCTCTGCTAGGCGATTATATTTGTGCAAACACTATCTGGAAATTTACTTAGCTCTCAATTATACCTCGCCTGCCGCATGATCCAACTTTGTCACCACCGCTTGCAAATCATTTGGTAATGGCGCTTCCCAACACATTTCGCGCCCATCGACTGGATGGGTCAAACACAACTCGGCCGCATGCAAAAATTGCCGCTTCATCTTAATCGTCTGCCGCCGCCGCCCATACACTTTATCCCCCACCAACGGATAGCCCGCAAACGCCATATGCACCCGAATCTGATGCGTCCGCCCCGTCTTCGGCCAGCACGCCACCAACGTATGCTCACCCCAACGCCGCATCACTTTATAAGCTGTTTGCGCTTCACGACTCCGCGCCGAACTCCCATACGGAATCACCGCCATCCGCTTCCTCTGTTTGGGATCACGCCCAATCGGGGCATCAATCAACGCCTCAGCCGGCTCAACATCCCCCTCCACCAACGCTAAATATTTCTTGCGTACCGTCCGCTCCTTAAACTGCGCCTGCAACGCTTGCAAACTCGCATCATTCTTAGCTACCACCATCACCCCCGATGTCTCTTTATCCAACCGATGTACAATCCCTGGCCGCTTCTCCCCACCCACACTTAAAATATCACCACAATGCGCCAAAACAGCATTCACCAATGTGCCCGTTTCATGTCCCACCGCCGGATGAACCACCATCCCCGCCCCCTTATTCACTACCAATATGTCATCATCTTCATATAATATATCTAACGGTATCTCTTCCGCTACCAAATTACTCTCGGCCGTCTCCGGCCACAAAACCGTCGCCACCACCGGCTCGGCCAACCGCAAACTCGCCTTCACTTTAACCCCCGGAATCGTGACCCGACCTTCCTTAATCAATTTTTGCCACTGTTGCCGCGATACCGATTCGTCTGCGGCGACGAGGGCTTGGTCGAGCCGTTCACCAACGGCCGTTAACGTTATCAATCGCTCTTCATCACTCATATTTATCCTTATCAATTATAATCGGCTCACGACGCCGCTCAACCGGCTTCACCACCGCTTCCTCACTATCATCCGTCTCCACCACCAACGCTTCTGCCGCCTCCTCCACCATCGCTACCAATTGCAACTCCTCCTCATCAACCCGATTACTCGCCGCCATCCCCGCTTCCAATTCACGCAATTTCCGCTCCTCCAACCACATCAAACACCCTAAAATAATCACCCCCGTCACAATCGAAATGTCCGCCACATTAAAAATGTACCACGGCCCAAAATCAAAAAAATCGGTTACATGTCCCAACCGTACCCGATCAATTAAATTCCCCAACGCCCCACCTAACTGCAGCCCCAACGCAAAACGCAATCCCCAAAAACCAGCCGGTAACTGAAAATTATAGACCACGATTACAATCGCCACCAACACCGCCGCCGCCCCAAAAAACAACGACCCATTAGGCAATAACCCAAACGCCGCCCCCGTATTCGCCACGTGACTAAACTGAAACAAATGGGCATACTCCGGCCACGGTGCCCATGACCGATTCAACGGTAACCGTGCCTCAACCATCCATTTCGTCACCTGATCAATCACAATCACCAACCCCGCCAACCAAAAAACCAACGTTAATTGCCCTCGCGTGGCTGGTGTTGTATCTAACAAACTGCCACCAACTTTCACCTCACTCATTTCACTCATCATACGCTGTTTTCACCATCCTTTTCACATAAATTTCCAACCATTATACCATGCCCCTCAACCTCTCCCCAAAACGATCATAATTCTCCCATTCACGCTCCTTTCACCCATAATTTACGCCCCACACACGGACAAAATCGATCAGAACATGTATGCTAATGACAGCTTAATCATTTGTCGTGAGCAGTTTCCCGGCCAATAACCAACCAAAAGAGTGCCCTATGTATCACGAATCAACCGCCCAAATCTATTTAGCCAACCAAGCCAAAACAAAACAAACCCCATCCCCCTCCACCTCATCCCCTACCCCTCGGCATAAATTATCAAAACCAGACCTTACCACCGAACCCGCTGTCCTCATCATCGATGAAGCTGGTTATATCAGCTTCGCCAATCGCTACGCCTACAACCTTCTCCATACCCCACCCAAACCATTGTGGGGCCAACATTATCACACCCTCTTCCCCGCCATCTACCCCGATACCTCAACTACCGCCCCCACCCAAAAATTCGCCCTCACCCTCACCTACCACGGCCGCCCCATCACCGCCAACCTCTCCGTCTCCCCCATCACCGGCCTTCCCGGTGCCAGCCAACTCTTCACCATCACCATCCCCCCCCACCAAGCCTCCGCCACCCCCACCCTCAACCATCTCCAACGCCTCGCCGGCCTCGGCACCCTCACCGCCACCACCGCCCACGAACTCAATAACCCGATCAGTATCATCACCACCACCCTCGCCAATGCCCAAGCCCTCCTCGATGAAGACCCCGCCATCCCCCGCGAATTTAAACAATACCTCAAAACCATCGAAAAAAGCGCTTGGCGCTGTGCCCGCCTCATCGACGACCTCCGCGTCTATACCCACCGTGAAACCCCCGACCCCACCGCCCAATCCCTCAATGCCATCGTCACTGAAACGCTCGAAATGCTCGCCTCCCCCTTCACCCATGACCCCAACATCACCTTCCATACCAACCTCACGCCC
>DATHYN010000502.1:0-29939 GCA_035459145.1 Anaerolineae bacterium
TCCATCCTCCCCCTCGGCCTCCTCACCAACGACACCGACCCCAACAACGACCCCCTCGTCGCCATTCTCAACACCAGCCCCAACAACGGCACCATCTTCTGGCCCCCTAATGGCTCTGGCGCCTTCATCTACACCCCCACCCTCAATTTCAACGGCGTCACCACCTTCACCTACTTCGCCACCGATCTCTTCCAACCTTCCATGCCCACCACCGTCACCATCAATGTCCTCTCCGTCAACGATCCCCCCATCGCCAACGACGATTTTGGCTACACCGTCTTCCAAGGCGACACCTTATCCAACACCACCAGCGTCTTAAACAACGATTTCGATGCCGATAATCCCGTTCTTACGGCCACACTCCTCACCCCACCACTCTCTGGCTCCCTAACCCTCAACCCCGATGGCACCTTTATCTACACCACCACCGTCACCACTTCTGGTCTCATCACCTTTACCTACGGTGCCACCGATGGCCTCATCACTGATACCGCCACCGTCTTCATCAACGTCATCGCCCCCCTCGAAGTCACTACCGACCAAGACGTCATCGATGCCAACGCCGGTAACTGCGCCACCATGAATCTCAGCCATATCCCCGGCCCCGATGGCCGTCTTAGTCTGCGTGAAGCAATCTGCGTCACCAACAATATCCTCGGCCCCGATACCATCATCCTCCCTCCTGGCACCTACACCATCACCATTCCCACCACCAACGAAGATTACAATATCGATGGCGACTTCGATATCCGTGACACCCTCACCATCAATGGTGCTGGCAAAAACGATACAATCATCAATGGTGCCAATATTGACCGCGTCTTCAACATCCCCTCCGCCGGCATTCCCATCCTGATCAACTTCACCGACCTAAGCATTATCAATGGTGGCAATGTTTTATTTGGGGGTGCTATTTATAATATAAACGCCACGCTCATCTTAACCCGCACTGTCATCGAAGATAACATCGCCAGTGCCAATGGTGGCATTCGTACGCAAGGTCCCATCTTCATCTATGACAGCGAGTTTTTCGATAACACCGCTATCTCTGGTGAGGCCGGTGCCCTCCGCGCTGGCGCGTCCGCTATCATCAGAAACACAGGCTTCTTCAATAATACCAGCAATACCTACGGTGGTGCTATCCAAGCCTTCGACTTCCTCACTCTAGAGAACAGCTTCTTCGCTGTCAACAATAGCCGCTTTGGTGGTGCCATTTATACCAATGGATCAACAACCATCAACCGCACCATGTTTGAAGGCAATATTGCCACCGAAATAGGTGGTGCCATCGTCAATTTTGGCTTGATGCAACTCAATACAAGCGACATCATTGGCAATCAAGCCGCTGATTCCGGTGGTGGTATCGCCAATGACGGCTCCATTCGTGTCATTAACAGTTCCATCCGCTTCAACCAAGTCTTCACCAGCGGTGCTGGTATTTATAACTTATCCAATGGCGACATCATCCTCCGCCGCTCAACCATTAACAATAACCAATCAAATATAGTTGGTGGCGGTATCTGGTCCGATGGCATTATTACTATGACGAATAGCACCCTCAGCAGCAACACCGCTGCCAATGGTGCCGGCATCTTCACCACACCAACTAACCTCGGCCTCCGCCTAGACAACAGCACCATCGCCAACAACAACGCCCTCAATGTCGGTGGCGGCTTCCTCAACCAAGGCCCCGCTGACATGAAAAACAGCCTCATCGCCGATAACACCGACAGCGTCGGCAATCCCGATTGCCTTAACTTCGGCATCTTTACTTCCCACGGCTTCAATCTCCTCGAAACAAACAGCCCTGGCTGTAATATCGCTTTCCAAAGCAGCGACATCATCAACCAAGACCCCAACCTCGGCCCCCTCCAAAACAACGGCGGCGACACCGATACCCACATGCTCCAATTCCCCAGCCCCGCCCTCGACAATGCCGCCCTCGACTGTCGCAACATAGATAACAACATCATCCCCATAGACCAACGTGGTATCCCCCGCCCCCAAGGCGACCGCTGTGACATCGGTGCCTACGAAAACAACATCCCCACCGCCACCCCCGACACCTACACCACCCCCGAAGACACCCCCCTCATCATCACCACCACCAACAATCTTCTCAACAATGATGACGATTTCGAAAACGACCCACTCTCCACACTGCTCAACAGCAATCCATTCACCGGCACCCTCGACCTCGCCAGCAACGGGGCCTTCACCTACACCCCACCTCTCAACTATAATGGTCTGGTCACTTTCACTTATCGCGCCTTCGATGGTAACTCCGAATCAATGCCAGCGATAGTGACGATAACGGTAACGGCCGTTAACGACCCCCCCCTCGCCCTCGGCGAAACCTACACCATGACCGCTAACAACACCCTCACCACCACCGCCCCCGGCATCCTCACCAACGACACCGACCCCGTCGAAGGCGATCCCCTCACCGCTATCCTGCAAACAACAGTCAGCACCGGCACCCTCGACCTCGCCAGCAACGGCGCCTTCACCTACACCCCACCCCTCAACTACAGTGGCACTGTCACCTTCACCTACTACGCCAACGATGGAGACAACTCCAACCTCGTCACCACCACCATCATCATCGAACCAGACAGCTGTATCGCCCCCGCCCCCCTCACCGATGTCACCATCAGCATCAGCGCCAGCGCCCCCAGCTTCACCTGGACCACCAACAACGCCGATAACTATCAACTCTGGTGGAGCACTACCCCTTACTTCAATCCTGGCGATGCCGGCTCCACCCTAGAGACAACCGTCTCCCTACCACCCGCCATCCATCCCGGCGGCCTCGGCAATGCCACGACCAACTACTACTACCTCATCATCGGTCAAGTTAACTGTGGTGCCACCTCCACCAACTCCAACCCAACCGCCGAATTCGATTTCGAAATCGTTCCCGGCTTATAAATAGAAAAGATGGGGCTAGTTTTGATAAAACCAGCCCCATCTTGCTTCATTTCAATTGCGTCCACAACCCTTCAGCCACACTTGCCAACCGCTCACCACCCACCAATCCCGCCGCCCACCGACTATCTACTCCTGTCAGTCCCCATCTAGCCCCTAACATCGCTCCAGCCACCGCCGCATTTGTGTCCGCATCCCCACCCTCCATCACAATCGCGCTAATCGCTTGCCGATAACTCTCACCATACCGCAACGCCCAAAAACCAGCCCCCATCGCTTTCAATGTATAACCAATCTTCCCCCACTCCCCCTTCTCCGCATCCAACCCTTCATCCAATTCCAACGCGGCCAAAGAATGATTCGCCCGCGCCAAATACTCCCCAATCCGTTCATCATATTCCCGTCCCACTCGCTCCGCCTCGGCCCACAACACCGCCACATCCCTTTCCCCTCGTAACATCGCCGCTATCGCCAAACTCACCACCACACAAGAGCCCACACACCGCGGGTCATAATGGGTGATCCGGCAAACAGCTTCCCCATTTTGGCGCACTTTGGCCGGGTCACTGTAATCCCAGAGGCCGAGGGCGGCCGTGCGCATCACCCCACCATTCGCCGCACTTTTCCTCCCCGATGCCTCCCAAATCGCCCTCGCCGCCTCATGCGGCTCCGTCAAAAATTTCGGATGCGCCAACACCGCCCCCACCGTCTGCCCAATCCCCTTCCCCGTCAACGCCCAACGATGCAACCGCCCCGCAATATCCACGACATCCACTTCCCCACAAGCCAGCAAACTATCAACCACACACAACAACTGCTCCGTATCATCTGTCCACGCCCCCTTCGCCCATCGCCGCCGATGACCATCCTGTAAAATCTGCCCATATCGCGTCAACCCAAACTGATAATACCGCCCCACCTCCTCCTTACTCATAAACTCCGTCCCCAAACCTAACGCATCACCCACCGCTTGCCCATAAAGCACCCCCTTTATACGTTCTAATACCGCGTCACTCATCCCCGCCCCCTTTTCGCGCCATCAACAAATGCTCATGCACCACCTGCCTCGGCCGCAACGCCTCCCCCTCATCCCAATCCGCCAACTGCTCAAACCCACTCGCTACCATCTGACGCCGTTCCACAATCAACGCCTCCCCCTCTTCAGCCGATACATCCCGCCAATACCCCCACTCATGAAACGCCGCCTCATCATACCCCTTCGCCAACGCCCACGCCACCGGTGACGTCTCCCATTGCCGCTTCTGCCAACCAGCCCCAAAATACCACCCGCCCCGCTTCAATAACCTATGCGCCGCAACAATCTTAGGCACATCCCGCTGCCCAAACGGCGCCAAACGTACCACAATCATATCAAAATAGTTCTGCAGAAATGGCAATCTCCCCCGCGCATTCCCCCGAAACAAATGCACACCCTCGGCCTCCCCCACCTTCGCCCGCGCCCGCGCCAAAATCGGCCACGAAACATCAAACGCATAAATCTCCGTCCCCGCCACACACACCTCACGCAACCAACGCGTAAAATGCCCCGTCCCCGCCGCCACCTCCAAAATCCGACATCCCGCAAAACTACGCTTCCCCACCTCCGCCATACAAAAAGCCATCCCCACCAGTTCCCGATGACTCAGCTCATACACGATCTCCCGCGCCGCTACCGCCTCCTCACCCAACCATGACCGATTCGGCCGATCAAGCTCCTCCTCATCCCCCTCAAAAAAGTCAGGAATGCCCCCCACCAACGCAACACGACGACCACACCCCCCACATAAACGCGTCATTAGCAATGCCCCACACCCCACACAATAAAATTTACCCGCAATCATCACTTAACCCACCTATCAACACCATTTACACACCCCCATTTGTCATTTCGAGTACAATTCAAGATTTGTATTACCCCACCTGTCATTTCGAGCGCAGTTCAATCCGCTCCGCACAAGAAAAACCAAACCTCTACAACAAGGATTAAACGAAGTCGAGAAATCCGCCATCACCTTAGCCATGATGATTTTAAACATCGGCACAACAAAACGAACCCGAACAACCCTAACTTTACCTCTAAATCAACAAAAAAATCCCCAAAATCCGCGTTAAAAACCACCGAACCTTCCACATACACACAATCTTACAATAGCAAATCCCCCCCCCAACTTACGCCAACAACAACGCTTCCGGATCCTCAATCAACTCCTTCACCTTCACCAAGAAGCTCACCGCTTCCCGCCCATCCACAATCCGATGGTCATAACTCAAAGCCACATACATAATCGGCCGAATCTCGACCTGACCATCAACCGCTACCGGCCGTTCCACAATATTATGCAACCCTAAAATACCCACCTGTGGTGGATTCAAAATCGGTGTACTCAACATCGACCCAAACACCCCGCCATTCGTAATCGTAAACGTACCACCACGCAAATCATCCAACGTCAAATTCCCTTCGCGCGCCTTACTCCCAAACTCACGCACCGTCCCCTCAATCTTAGCAAACGACATCTTATCCGCATCACGCAATACCGGTACCACCAACCCCTCCTCGGCCCCCACCGCAATCCCCACATCATAATACGACTTCAACACCATCTCATCCCCCGCAATCTCCGCATTCAACCGCGGAAACGCCTTCAATCCCCCAATCACCGCCTTGACAAAGAACGATGTAAACCCTAACTTAACCCCCTCCTGCTGTAAAAACTTCTCTTTCCACCGCGTGCGCATATCAATCACCGCACTCATATCCACCTCATTAAACGTCGTCAACATCGCCGCCGTCTGCTGGGCCTCCACCAAACGTCGCGCAATCGTCCGCCGCCGTCGCGACATCTTAATCCGCTCCTCCGGCCGACCGTCCCCATCCGTTGCCAATGCTGGCGCTGAAGCTGGCTTCGTCCCCTGTTTAGCTGCTGTTGGCTTGGCCGCCGCCTCTTTCTGCTCCTCTTTCTCTCCCGCCACATGACGACTAACATCCTCTTTCGTAATCTTCCCCCCAGGCCCGCTACCCGTCACCTCCCCTAAATCAACCCCCGCCTCGGCCGCCATCCGCTTCGCCACCGGCGTCACCTTCTCACCACTCGACCCCTCAGCCGACGCCGCCCCCTTCTCCGTCATCGGCTCCGTTTTCTCCACTTCCGCCGCCGATCCACCCCCATCACGACTCGCCCCGCCCTCACCCGCTTCAATCACGGCCAACACATCCCCAATCGCCACATCTTCCCCCTCCTGCCGCACAATCTTCACCAACACCCCACTCGCATCCGCCCCCACCTCTAAATCTACTTTATCCGTCTCCAACTCCACCAAAATATCCCCCACCGATACCGTATCCCCCTCTTGCTTCAACCAACCACCCACCGTCGCTTCCACCACCGATTCACCTAATTCTGGGACTAAAACCTCAACCGCCATCTTGTTATCCTCTCTTTCTCTTTAAACTAATCTATATCAACCCGGCCAACTGATATTTTACTGGCCAAGTTATCTTTATTCTGACAAAATCTACTCATCCCACTCATCCATCGGCGCAAACGCCAACCGCACAATCCGCTCTTGATTCGTCTTATGCCATATCGCTGACCCTTCCGCCGGCACCGACCGCCGCGGCCGACCCAAATACTGCAACGGCCACCGCCCATCTAATACTTTATCAATATGATATTTAACAAAATCCCACGCCCCCATATTCCGTGGTTCTTCTTGCACCCAAAGGACCTCTTCTAACTGCTCATAACCCGCTATAATCTCCGCTAATTCCGCTTTCGGGAACGGATACAACTGCTCCACCCGCACCAATGCCACATCATCATGCGCCTGGCGCCATTCACTACTAACCATATCCACATGCACTTTGCCACTACATAGCACCAAACGTTTTACCTTCTTCGCTTCAACCCCCTCGTCCGCCAAAACCGGTTGCCACCGCCCCTGCGCCAACGCTTGTGGCGCTGAAGCCGATAACGAATGTCGCAACAAACTTTTCGGCGTAAACACAATTAACGGCAACGGGTCATCACCTAACAACAACGCCTGACGCCGTAACAAATGGAAATATTGTGCCGCCGTCGTTGGATTAGCAATCCGCATATTCGTCCGCGCCGCTAACTGCAAGAACCGCTCCGGCCGCCCACTCGAATGATCCGGCCCTTGCCCCTCATGCCCATGTGGCAACAACAAGACCAATGATGGCGTCTGCTCCCATTTCGCCCGCCCCGATACCAAAAACTCATCAATCATTGTCTGCGCCCCGTTGATAAAATCACCATACTGTGCTTCCCAAATAACCAACCGCTCCGGCGCCTGAATATTGTAACCATATTCAAACCCCACCGTCGCATTTTCCGTTAACGGACTGTTATGAATTTCAAAGGCCGCCTTCGCTTGCGGAATATTTTGTAACGGGATGTACCGCTTTCCGCTCTCACGGTCGTAAAACGTCGCGTGCCGATGGCTAAAGGTGCCTCGTTTGACATCTTCCCCCGTCAGCCGAATCGCTATCCCCTCGGCCAAAATCGACCCCAACGCCAAATTCTCCGCCGTCGCCCAATCAATCGTCGTCTCATCCGGCTTATCAAACGCCTTCACCCGCCGCTTCATCAACCGGCTTAATTTCGAATTCACCTCAATCCCTTTTGGCATCTGGACCAAAGCTTTATTTAATTCATGTAACGTTTCGAGGGAAACGGCCGTTTTCACCCGCTTTGCCGCCCCCGCCGGCGGAATCGCCAAATCAAGCTCTGGCAAATCCTCTTCCGCCTCTAAATTAGCCCACAGCTCCTGCAAATGCGTCATCTGCGCCTCTACCCTCTGACCCGGCCAATCTGAATCAATCACTCCCATATTGACCAACTGCGTCGCCCACTTCTCCCGCACCGTTGGCATCGCATCCACCAACGCATACATCTTCGGCTGCGTAAAACGGGGCTCATCCCCTTCATTATGCCCATACCGCCGGTAACCCACTAAATCAATCACAAAATCTTTGTGGAACTTCTCCCGATAAGCGATCGCCAACCGTGCCACTTCAATACAGGCCAACGGATCATTCGCATTCACATGTGCAATCGGCATCCGAAACCCTTTCGCCAAATCACTCGCATACATCGTGCTCCGTGACGACTTGGGCTTCGTCGTAAACCCAACCTGATTATTAGCAATAATGTGTAACGTCCCCCCAGTCGTATACCCTTCCAAAGCAGATAAATTCAACGTCTCCGCCACCACCCCTTGTCCCATAAACGCCGCATCCCCATGAATCAAAATCGGTAACGAAATACGTGGATCAAAAACTGGCTCGCCCCGCTCACTCACATCCGTTCCCGCCGCGCGGGCCATACCCGCTACCACCGGATTAACATGCTCCAAATGGCTCGGATTAGGTGCCATACGCACCAGCAATCGCGCCTCATCACCCACCAACTGCTTCTCCGCCCCACTATGATATTTCACATCCCCTGTCCAACCTAAATCATCCCGCAACCCCCGAATACCCTGCCGCATCGGATCCTTGAACTCGGCCAAAATCTGCTCATATGGCTTACCCAAAATATGCGTCAACACATTTAACCGCCCCCGATGCGCCATCCCTAACAACACCGACCCAATATTTGCTTTCCCCGCTCGGCGCAAAATCTCATCCAAAATCGGCACCATCATATCTAACCCTTCAATCGAAAACCGTGTCTTACCAGGGAAAATACGATGTAAAAAGAGCTCAAACGTCTCTACTTGCGTCAACCGCTCCAATAAATCAATTAAATATTGACGCTGTTGCGGCGGCCGAAACCGATGCGACTCCACCGCTTCCCGTAACCACAACCGCTCATCATGCTCTTGCAAATGGGAAAAATCATATCCGATCGAACTACAATAGATATTACGCAACGCTTCTACAACTTGCCACGCACTCTCCGCCTCGGCCGCCGCCGTCCACCCCACTAAATTAGCCGGAATCCGCTCCAAGTCCGCTTGCGTCAAATAATACGTCTCTAAGCGCAATCCATTATCCGGCGTCCGCGGCCGTCCCAACGGATCAATCTCCGCTTCCAAATGCCCCTCCTCCCGAATCGCATGCAACAAATCCACCGCCCCATGAATCTTCTCAAAATCTAAGCCCACATGAGATGCACTACCCCCTCGATTTACGGCCGGACTCGACATCTCCTCCATTGCTACCAACTCACTCTCAGTTGGTGGTGTCCAGTTACTAAATAATGCCCGTGTCTCCGCATCCACAGAATTAGGGTCAGCTTCGTACTTCTCGTAAAGTTCTAAAATATAGCCAGCGTTTGGCCCGTGAAAAGCTTGCCAAATATCCATAATACACGCATCTCCTTGCGTCTTGCTTGATAACAATCTATCTACTATTCAATTTTATCTCTATTTCAGCCGATTAGCACCCTCCCCACCTAATTCTAACCGACAGCTTATGACGCCGTATCCATCTGTTCTAATCGCGCCGCCATCCGCTTAACCCCATTCCAATCACGGTTAACCAAATATAAATTAGCTAAGGCCACTAAAAACTGGCCGTCACAATCCGCTTTCTTCGCCATCTCTTCCAACACTTGTCGCGCTTTATCATCCGTCCGCCGTGTGTTAACATACTCCACCGCTAAATCTTGTAAATAGGCGTCCCTCTGCTGTTTATAAACATCTGATTGCCCCCCACGTTGCTTTTGTGTCAATGAAATACGTGCCGCTCGATGCATCACTTGCACAAACTGATCAACCGTGTACGGTTTCAATAAATATCCCCTCGCCCCCGAGGCCATCGCATCTAACAATGTCTGTGTGTCTCGCTCCGCCGAAATCACCACACATACAATTTCTGGCTGATAACGAATGATGTTCTGGATCGCTTCCAACCCATTCATCTCCGGCATATTGACATCCATCAAAATAATATCAGGCCGATGTTTACGCGCTAATTCCACCGCTTGTCGCCCGTTCTGAGCAATAGCCACAATCTTCAACCCCGGTACCTGCGTGAGCATTAACCGATTGTTGCGTCGATTCTCTTGAATGTCATCAGCTATCAAAACCCGTAATTGCCGTTGTGATGAGCTACCACCCGTGGCCATATATTTACTTCCTTAACTAAAAAGCAATGTGACGAATACTTCCTTTCACACCCCCCAGTAACAGACACGATTTACTGGTTGTGTTGACATTTCCTCTACTATATACTGATTTTATACCAGAGAAAATGTCAACACAACCTACGAACTATCAAACCGTCACAAATCACTCATTTTTATAATAAACAATCTTCTTAATAAACTGTAACATAAATAATCAAGAATCAAGATCAAATGTTAACAATCTTTCGTTTAATACACTTAATAATAACGCTTACTGTCTATTATGTCCATATCTTTATGGATGTTGGGTCCCATCTGGCAAAATCATCCCCGTCAAACAAAAAGCTGTCTTTAAATGAAACCACGTCACATCAGCCCCTGCTAAATTGGCGTTACGAAAATCAGCCCCTTGTGGCCACACATCTGGCATCGCCGCTTCCCGCATATCCGCTTGTTGAAATACCCCCCCTCTCAAATCAGCCCCGCTTAAATTCGCTCCCGTAAAATTAACCCCGTGCCCTTCTACACCACGTAAATCAGCACTAATCAAAACCGCTTCTTTTAAATTAGCATCCCGTATATCCGCTCCCCGCAAATCCACACCGGTTAAATTCGCCCCCACTAAATTCGCCCCATACAAATTCGCCCCCACCAAATTCGCCCCGCGCAAATCTACACCGATCAAATCCACACCGGCTAAATCTGCTCCACAAAAATAACCTGCTTTACCCTTGCCTTGCTGAATCTGACTCACCACCACCGCCCGCCCGGCTACTGCTGTTGTTACTTCCATGCGTTACTTCTCCTTCACCGAAATCGAATGGCTTCTACCTATCTCCTAAACCACGACAATCACGTCTAAAACTGTTTCAGAAGATTTTGAACTACTAATTATTTGTCATTATACTTGACATAAACCTATTTTGACAACACCTAATTCCAAATTAACCATTGCCAGACGCCTCTGGAATCGGTACAATCATACTCATGGGCAAATTAAGTAAACAAAACAACTCTCTTGGTAAACTGCGACGTTCCCGTCGCTTCTGGCTTATTGGCGCCGCCGTCGGTGGCTACCTTCTCTATCGCAATGGCGAACAATGGTTACGTGAACTACTTCTATATTTATCAACGGCCGGCTGGGCTCGCGAAGCCGTCACCACTTGGCCAATTGCCAAAGATGTCGCTACTCGCTTTGTCGCTGGTGAAACTCGGCCAGAAGCCATCGACACCACCCGTGATCTCAATCAACGGGGCTTCCTCGTTACGCTTGATTATCTTGGCGAAAGCGTGACCACCCCCGATGAAGCGATTGCCGCTCGTGATGAAATCGGCTATCTGCTCGATGATATCGCTCAATCCGGCGTTGATAGCAATGTCTCCCTCAAATTAAGTCAACTCGGCCTCAAACTAGACCCCCAACTCGCCTTAGAAAACATGATCTACCTCCTCAAAAAAGCGAAAGGATACAACAATAAAATTCGCATGGACATGGAAGAGAGCGAACTTGTCGACATTACCCTCAATATATACCGCACTCTCCGTGATGAACATGGCTTTGATAACGTCGGCGTTGTCATGCAAGCTTACCTCTATCGCACCGAAGCGGATATTGAACGCCTCATCAACGAAGGTGCCTGGATCCGCCTCTGCAAAGGGGCTTACATGGAACCCCCCGAAATCGCTTTCCCCGTCAAAGCAGATACCGATGCCAACTATGTCAAATTAACCAAAATGCTCCTCAGCTCCCAAGCCCGCCAAAATGGTGTCTACATCGGTATCGCCTCACATGATCAAAACATGATTGAAGCCGCCAAACAATATGTGAAACAAGAAAATATCGGCCGTGATGAGTTCGAATTCCAAATGCTCTACGGTATCCGCCGCGAACTACAAGAACAACTCGTCCGTGATGGCTATCGGATGCGTATCTATGTCCCCTATGGCACCGCTTGGTACCCTTACTTCACCCGTCGCCTCGCTGAACGTCCCGCTAATCTTTGGTTCTTCATGAGCAACTTCTTCCGCGGATAATTATTTATGACTAAAATTATTGAACTCCCCCAAATTAAAGATGTCTTTGTTGTTGAATTAGCCCATTTTGGCGATGAACGTGGCTATTTTACAGAAACATTCCGTAAAGAATGGTTCCCCCAACGTAGTTGGGACATCTTTCAATGCAACCGCTCTGAATCAACCGCAGGCACCCTTCGTGGCCTTCATTACCATCACAATCAAGTTGATTATTGGTATGCCATTCGCGGCCAACTTCGTGCCGGTCTCTATGACCTTCGCCCTAATTCCCCTACCCACGGCCAAGCTCACACCATCGAAATGGGCGATAACAACCGTATCGGTCTCTTCATCCCCATCGGCGTCGCCCATGGCTTCATCGCCTATACCGATATCACCCTCACCTACATCGTTGACAACTATTACAATGGCCAAGACGAATTTGGCATAGCCTGGAATGACCCCGCCCTCGGCCTCGACTGGGGCCAAACCCCTTCCAACATCTCCACCCGCGATGCCCAAAACCCTCTCCTCAAAGACCTCCCCCCCCAACAACTCCCCGTCCCCTACAACACACCTTAACTACCTATCCGTTATCGCCACCCCCACATACCTCTCCCGCCGTACCCACCCCATAAATAGAAAAAATCGTGCAAATAAACCATATTTTTGCACGATTAATTTTTTCACTTTCGCCTCTATCGATTCCCCCGTTAATACCTCCGCTTCACCCTCTACCCATTCCCCCTCTAAATTTCCCTGCATATCACATTTTGCAATCCGCACCGCTGCGTTGTTCTGAATCCGCTTTACCTTCCAACTACTCTCTAATGTCATCACCAATAAACGCTCCCCATCAGCGACCACCCAGACCGGTGTCTTAACCCCCTCGCCACTCTTCCTATACGTCTCCAAAGCAATATACTGCATATTACCTAAATCTAAAACTGTTGACATCTTCATTTTCCCTTAAATTGTTTAACCTAATGATTTCATCCTTTTAGATTAACAACTTTAACCTATTAAACGGCATATTTTCAAAATCCGTAAAATAACTATTTTAAAATAATATCCCTCTCATCCCCCAACCACGACACTATACTCAAAGCCACCCACGCGGCCACCAGCACCCCCTTCCCTCGTACCACAACTATTAAAGCTGACCACATCATAAAAACGCATCCCGCTCATCATCGTATCACTATAACCACTCCCCATAACCACCTCACAGCCCAAACTACCAGGGCTGTTACAATCAATCCCCGCCTCAAAATAAGGGTCACTATCACTCCACCACAGCTCATATCCATCCGCATCCGTCACAACCCAACTTAAATCAATCCCACCAACAACGGCTGTCCCACTAACTATCTCCACTGCCGCTGGTGTCAAACAAACGGTACAATATTCTCCCGTAACCGTTGTCGTTAACGGATTCGCTGACCAATTAGCATAATCTTGCCCTCCCAATCCGTCATCAGCATCTAAAATATAGCTACCTAAACTCAACGAAACAGCTTGCAAACCTGAGTTACTAATCGCCAAACCAGTCTCGCCATAACAACCAGGCTCATCTCCCGTCCCACCACAACTAGCATCATCTGTATAATAAGTTGCCGCACTACCTGCCCCCGGCACCAACTCTTTAACCGCTAACACAAACCCACCTCCATCCCCCTCAACTTGATACCAATCAGTCACATTACTGCCATCAATGCCTTCTCCACCACCAATCCCATCAATAACGGCCGTTCCCCCATTCCCATCCCTATAATCACTCACCTCCCCATTTAACCAATCAAACGATGTTCGTACCAAACTAACATCACAAATCGGCGCCGTCGGCGCTAATTCCAACGATGTTTCAAACAAAGCCTGATACAAACTGCTCGCATTCCCCACTGTTCCATTAACCGCCCGTACCGGTCCCGTGGTCGCAAACCGAATCGTCGGATCAATCCCCAATGTCGTCACCACCGTCTCTTCATTGACCGTCAATGGTGCTGTAAACCCACAACCAAATCCAAAATCAACCTCAGCCTCCAACTGTAACTTCTGCCGATCCAATAGCTCAACACCGCCCACCTGCAACCGATCTACCCCCACAAATGGCGTTCCACTAGCCGCCCCAAATTGAACCGTATAACTCACCGTCGTCCCTCTTTGTACCCCCTCATCCCAATTAATATAACTAGCCCCACTAACAGTCAAAACCGTCTCTGTGTAAAGATAGGCATATGACAACGCCATCCCATCTAATGGATCTTGAATAGCAATCTCATGCCGACTATGGCTATCACCAACAACGGCCGTTGATACCCCACAATCAACAACCTCCCCCCCATCAAACGCCATAAAAACCAACTCATCATTACTATCAAACAGCGCCAAGCCCCCATCATCATCATCCCCACCAGTTGCTGTATACACACCCGTCGACATCACCTCATCAACTTGAAACGGTATCGGACTCAAACTGCCATTAATATCCGCATACAAACGCAAATCAGCAATCGGTTCCCCCACAAAAGCGGGCAAATCAGCCCCAGACACAATCACTGGATCAGCTGGCCGCGCCACCAACGCTGTCGGCGCAACACTCTCCATAACTAAATTAGCTCCTTCTCCCACCGCCACCACCAGCGGCAAATAAACTTCACTAAACCCACTCTCATAAACTTCCTCAACCACAACCGTCTCCCACCCCGCCGCCACCCAAGCCCCATAATCCTCCCCGATACTGCCCAACCCCGCTGGTGCTACTAACAACCGTTGATTAAGCAATAACACCCCCTCTGGCTCATCAACTCGTACGCCCACCTCCCCAAATGCATACCCATCTCCCGTATCATCTTCATCAAATACACCATTATCCACATAATGATGCGTCATCACCCCCGTCTCAATCGATGTCTCCGCTAAAACCGCTACCCCACCCTGCGCACCACTAATCTCCCACCATGTCGGCAACGGCTCACTAACCACACCATCAGCCACGCCGTCAACCGACACCCCAGCCACCGTATTACTATCATAATACACCATCGGTGCCATCCCACTAACCGCTGGATCACGCCAATCAAATGCCGTCTCAATCCAGTTAAACACAAACGTTCCCCCCGTAACTGGTACCGGCTCAACCGGTAAAGCCACATTAATCAAAATTTCATTCCCGTAAAAGGCAACTGATTGTGTCTCATTACCACCAATTCCCCGTATCGGTCCCACCAACGGCAATGTGGTCGTGACCTCCGTCCCCACCAACTCTAATATCGTCTCTTCATTAAAATCAACAACTGGACCAGGAAAACCAAGCACAAATACCTGCCCTTGTCCCCGTATCTTCTGCCGATCTAAAATATCACTCGCTTGCCCATTAATCCGCAAATTAGCCAACCCGATAAAAGATGTTGGGCTTAATTCAAGGGTGTAATTAACGGCCGTTACCCCCTGCCCCGCCTCATCCCAATTCACATAACGCGCCTCACTTCGCTCTAACCCACTGGATCGATACCAATAAACCCAACTGACCCCCGT
The DNA here is from genome assembly GCA_035459145.1 of Anaerolineae bacterium. GTDB lineage: Bacteria > Chloroflexota > Anaerolineae > Promineifilales > Promineifilaceae > DATHYN01. The sequence continues at coordinate 15,576 of DATHYN010000502.1, forward strand.
CGTCGACAACGGATCTGTCACCGTAATCAATTGACGCCCACCCAACTGCGCCCCACTATCCGCTGGCCACGCCTCGGCCGGCGCCCGCTCCCCACCATCCCCCTGCATCCACACCAGTTCATCATTTTCATCCAATAATCCATCCTCAAAAACAGTATAGGTCCCCGTCACTGTCACTTCATCCACCTGAAATGGGATCGCCTGCCAACTATTATCCACATAAGCATAGGCAACCAAATCGCTGATTGGCGTTCCCACCCAACTACCTAAATCATCCCCCCGAACAACCACATAACTCGATAACCGCTCACTTCCCTGCCCTGAATCAGCATACAAAATAGTACGCCCCCACCACAAACCACATCCCAATAAAATACTCCACAGCAATAAAACCATCGTCCGTTTCATTTTTTTCATAATTATTCCTTCTGTATACACTTACACCAATTGATACCCTATTGTAAGCCAATTCAATAAAGTTTCCACAAGAATATAATGCTTATTAAAATTTTCATCATTGCTACAGTTATAGTATCATAAGCACATAAATGTTTTTCGATCTCACCGACAGATCGACAATCTCCAATCTTTCATTTCACAAAAGGTGGTTTTATGTCTTCACAAAAAAAACGTCGTTCCAATCGTTCTTTAATTCTTCTCATTCTCTTTGCCTTACTCGTCATAACCATTCTGATTATTCTTTACCCTAAAGAAGATGGGACCGGCGTTCAAACCGAAACCCCCGCTCCCACCTTACTTCCCTTACCCTATGACCCCGCCCGCACCACATCCTTTTTTCAACCGCTCGACAATGGGGGTCGGCAAACTATCATGGTCAAAAATCGTGACGAACTGCAACAACTTGGACTCGTTCAGCAACATTTGATTAACAACAAAACCACCTTTGATACCGGCGATTTCTCCCATTTTGAAGCGATTTATGGTTCCGATATGGATAATCTCGCCCAAGTTAAAGCGAATTGGCAATCAATAACGGCCGTTTACAACCCCATGCCCAACGGTGGACAAATCAGCTACCTCACCGATAACCCTGATCTAGTCATCGCCATCCAAGGTTGGCTCGAAGCCCAATAATCTCATCACCATTGCCTACACCTGGTTCGACAATTCACCTCCCCTTCCCAACGTCATTTCGAGCGCAGTTCAATCCGCCTCACTCAAAAACAACCTCACCTTTAAAACAAGGATTGAACGAAGTCGAGAAATCTACCCTAACAACACCCTAACCAACACTTACATCGGCTTAATCAAGGTTACTAAGAAAAAAGAGGCCATTACCGTTTGGTAATGGCCTCTTTCATTAACGAACTAAGATGTCATCACTTATGACCACATCTTAATCCTAGCTATCTATGCCGTATGACGACGATAAGTCACCATACCAGCACCAGCCAACAAGAGTACAGCCAACGCCACCAACACCATCGTGTTAGCGCTATCAGGCGTACCACCTAAATCCGTCAAGGCAACGGAGGTCGGTGCCATGTCTACCACTTCAACAGTTGGCAAGTAGCGTGGATTATCACCAGCTAACAATTCAACATCGTTATGATAAACATAATACTCAGCCATCACCACACCAAGCATATTCGCGGTGTAGTCATAGCTCAAGCTAGGTGCTTCATTACCAGCCCACCAGTAAACATCTGGTGCCGCAAAAGCGAAGTAAGCTACATGAGCTGGTTCAGGCATCGCTAACAAGTTAGCAAAACCATTCGCTTCCACATATTGAGCCGCTTCCATTGGCGTAGCCGCCGAGGCGCTACTAATACCAACCCAGCTACCACTCATCGAACCTGGGGTATAGCTGAACTGTTCTGGCAACTCAACAATCAAAATCGTGTTGGACAATGGGCTACCAGCATTACGGATATCGAACGTAGCAATAGCGGAATCACCTAACATAACGTATTCCGAACCATCAGCTTGTTCCATTACCGCCGAACCGTAGTCAGCCATCATCTCAGTTTCATACATCGCATTCCAGATTTTCACCGTACCATAGGTACCATCAGCCGCACGTTCTTCCACAGAAACATGGACACCGTATTGTGAACCGCCATCATCACCAAATGGAATGAAACCATCACCTGGGTTACCAGTACCCAATACACGACCACCAACAGTGAAGCCCCAGAAACCGGTGTAATCACCACCAGGCATTGTGCCTGTCGCTTCTAAATTACGGATACGTGTCGTGTATTCCATACCTGGAATAACCACAGAACCGTCTTGGTTAATGCGATAGACAAAGTTACCTTCAGGATATAACCAACCAGATGTGTAACCTAAGCTATCATGGAATTGTGGCGTAGCCGCCCGTGTACCAAAGTTCATCACTGGATTATTCACATTAGCATAATCATGAATCATCCACGCCGATGTTTGATCAACACCAAACGCACCATCCATCGCCGAACGACGGTTACTGAATGTTGGTGCAGGAACACCAATCCCAGGATCATCTGGATCATCACCAGTCGGATCCCACAAACCACCACTCCAAGTGATTGGCTCAAAGTTAGCGTCAACTAATAACAATTCACCTTTAGGCCCAAAGGCAGGTAAATCAAACTCACGACCACCAGCCACAGCTTGGTTATTGGTATAGAAGTTGTTCCGATACCAAATCAACAAACCAGGTACGTTAGCCGAGAATTTATCAGTTAACCAGCCTTCACCAGCATGGGATAAGGTGTAGTAATTTTGGGTATGACCCATAGAAGCAATAGAACCACGGCTGTTACGCCATTCTAACATGTAGTAATGGCTGTACAAATCATTGTAAGGCACAACTTCCCAACCATTATTGGTCCAATCGCTCGTATCTTCCATATCATTGTAATACAAGACAGTACCACCATCTACCATGGTGATATTATCAATCCAGATACCAGGATCTTGAACCGCTTGATCAGTCACATACCAGAAACCAACCCAAACGGAGGACATACCAGCATAAGCGGTCAAATCGTAGGTCAATTTACCTTCATAACCACCCGTTAAACCACCTTCGCCTAACCATGCCGCTGACCCGTTAGGATCAACAGTTGCGTATTCACCTTCTTCGTTCAACAAGAGATCCCAGTTTTGGCCACCATCAGTCGAAGCGACGATGTAGGTGTAATCCCAATCTGGCTCAATTTCGAAATAGGTCGTAAATGTAAACCAAGGATTTGTTGTACCTGTTAAGTCAAACTCTTTCACCAAATCGCTTGTGAGCATATTGCCCAAAATCGAGTGGACACCAGCACCGTCACCAGCTAAGTTCTCCACAGTAATCGCTTGATCTGGCAAGTTAATCCAAACAGAATCTTCCGTACCTTCAGGGGTTGGATCAGATTGGCCAATATTAACCATCATCTTTGGATCATCATAGTTCACTTGCATTGGGGTTTCCCAACCAAAGAACCAACGTGCCCATGGGTTGAATGGGGTTGGATGCGAACCACCCAAAGCACCACTCCAAGAACCACCACTCATTACAATCCAATGAGCTGTGGAGTTGCTGGTCGCGCCAGTTTGGTCATAATAGTCAGGCAAACCAATGTCATGACCATATTCATGAACCACAACACCGATGTCAGCATCTTCAGGAATGTGCGTGTAGTTAGCGATATAGATATCATCAGCTGTATCAGCAGTACCCATATCATCAACCATACAACCATAGTCAGCATTAGAATCGCCAACGGTACCACTACCATCATTGTCACACCACACATCCCAAGAGTGTGCCCATAACTGGTAGTTACCATACTCGCCACCACCAGCAGAGTTATCAACACCCGCATGGATAACCATCAAATGGTCAACAATATTGTCCCCATTAAGGTCATAAGAAGCCCAGTCAAAGTTAGGATCAACTTCATTCAATTTAAAGGCAACATCACGCGCAAATTCAAAACCCCAACCAGATTGGGTACCACCACAAGGATAACCGGTGTTGCCGGGATCCATTTCGTCACCATCCCAACCATACCAAGCTACAGAGTGATCTAATTGAATCCATTGTGGGTAAATTTCGCCTTGGACATCATATAAGCCTTCAGATTGTTCAAGATACCAATTACGTGCCGAAATGCCGGTCATATCGACACCAGCACCATTATTCAAATCGGTACGAACCACACCAACACCATTACCAAACATCAAAGCTTCGTACCAAGCGACATCGAAGTTATCCGTCCAAATTGTGTTGTTGTCACCTGTGCCCGCTGGATTAGGGATAGTGCCATGCAATGGCCCAGTAATCTCAATCGTGTCGACCACGTTACCAGTACCACCAATGGTGTCACAAACTTCGATGCTATCTGTCCCATTAAATTCAAATGGAATCATCAACATTTTAGCCACACCAATTTCACCACCACCAATTTGTTGTGGGCTATGGTAGCCAGCTTCTTCAGCACGGCGAATGTCTTCTAACCGTTCCGCATAAGCAAGTGGGTTAGGACCACTTTTTTGTTTCGTTTTATAAAAATCTTCAAACCATCTGTTCAATTCAGCTTGCGCCGCATCAGTTCCCAGTTGATCAATCGAAATACCAGCCGCTTGTGCGGCAACCATTTCGTCACGTGGTGAACGTTCATTGGGGACCAAACGGCCGTTCACCTGCGCCAAAACCTCTTGCGCACTCTGCGTCTCCTTAGCGGTCTCACTAGCACCGCTAGTGGGCATCGCCGCCACTAACGCCAATGCCGCCAATAACATAATGGTCATTAAAACCATTACTTTTTTGTAGGATTGTTGTGTTACTGTCATAGTTTCTCCTAAAAAGTCAAACATAACTAAATACAAATTTTTACCAAGATTGAATAACCCTATGCTGATCCTCCAATCTCACATATATAAACTATAGTTTTATCGATATTCAACCTCCTTATCCAAAATTACCACTCACCACCCAAGTATAATATGGCTATTTAACCACCTATATTGTACCTTGATCACATTTTACGGCAAATATGTTAAGATATTAATATGCAAAATAATAACTCAAAACCAAAAATTGGTACACTTAGTGAAAAATCATTACATGCTGGCATCAAAAAACATTTAACCCAACCAGGTGACCAAGTTGAAGTTCCCCATTCTGGCTTTGTCATTGATATTGTCCGCAACCAACAATTTATCGAAATCCAAACGGGTAATTTCACCGCCATGAAGCGTAAACTCAAAAAATTATTACCGCATCATCCAATTCAATTGGTCTATCCCTTAATTGTTCGTCGCTGGATTGTGCGCCAAACAGCTACTGGGGAAACCATCAAACGACGAAAATCCCCCCTCCACGGCCGCCCCCATGATATATTCCGTGAACTTGTCTACATCCCCCACTTCCTCGATCATCCCAACCTCACCATCACCCTTCTTCTCATTGACGAAGAACAAATTCTGCGCGATGATGGCCAAGGGAGCTGGCGCCGCCGCGGCTGGAGCCTCCACGATCGCCAACTTCTCACTATTCACGAACAAATTCACCTCCACCGCCTCCCCGCCTATCGCCGCTTTCTACCCGACTCACTCCCCTCTCCTTTTACCACCAAAGATTTGTCCACGACGCTCAAATGCCGTCGCGATTTAGCCCAAAAAATCGCCTATACCCTCAAAAAAGCGGAGCTGATCGCCCACACCGGCAAACAAGGCCGTGCCAATCTCTATACAATAATGATATAATCTATCTATGCGCGTCTTATTAATCAACAAATTCTTGCGCCCAGTGGGGGGTACCGAAACCGTTTTCTTTGATCAATGGCGCTGGTTAGAAGCAGCTGGACATCATGTCATCCCTTTCGGCCTTCAACACCCTGATAACCAACCACACCCCTACCAAGCCTATGAACTTCCCGCACCAGATTATAATCGTTACTCTTTAAAACAAGCTATCGATCTCATTTGGTCCCGCTCGGCCGCCCGCCGTCTCAACCAACTCATCCGCGCTACCCAACCAGACGTTGCCCACCTCCACAATATCTACCACCAACTCTCCCCCTCCATCCTCGCCACCCTCGAACAACACGCCATCCCCGCCATTATGACTGTTCACGACTATAAACTTATCTGCCCCAACTACCGCCTCTACACCCAAAACGAAATCTGCCAACGTTGTCTCCACGGCTCCCCTTGGTCCGCCTGGCGCCATCGCTGTCTAAAAGACAGCCAAGTTGCCAGCGCCCTCGTCGCCCTCGAAACAACCCTGCACCGCCTCGGCCGCGTCTACCACACCATCAAACAATTTATCACCCCTAGCCACTTTCTACGCCAAAAACTAATCAGTGGCGGCTACCCCACCGATCAAATTATTACTATCCCCCATGCCATTCCCTCCCCCCCACCACCACAACCACCACCCATCACAACCCCCTACATCTTCTTCGCCGGTCGTCTCGAACCAGAAAAAGGGATTGCCCTCATCCTCCGCCTAGCGACACAACTCCCACAACTCCAATTCATTCTTGCCGGCACTGGTCAACTCCAAGCCCACATCCATGCCCAAAACCTACCCAATATCCGCCTCCTCGGCCACCTCCCTCCCCACCAATTAGCCGCTTGGCGTCAGCACGCCCGTCTCGTCCTCGTCCCCTCCCACTGGTACGAAACCTTTGGTCTCACCGCCCTCGAAGCCATGGCTGATGCCCGTCCCGTTCTCGCCAGTAACCATGGCGCCCTCCCTGAACTTATCAACCATCAAGAAACAGGCTTCCTCCTCCCTCCAACTAATATTGATCCCTGGCAACAAACGATTCAACAACTTTGGCATAACCCCTCCTTGACCACCAAAATTGGTCAACAGGCTCGTGAATGGGTTAATTGTCACTTTACCCCTGCCCAGCATCAACAAGCTATCTGGACACAATTAACGGCCGTTCTCTCATGACCAAACCATTAAACATTACCATTCTCGGCATCCGCGGCATCCCCGCCCACTACGGTGGCTTCGAAACCTGTGTCGATCGCACCAGTCGCCTCCTCGCCGCCGCCGGTCATCATGTCACCGTCTATAATCGTACCCAACATAGTGAAACCCATCCCCCCCACTATGATGGTGTCCACCTTCGCTACATCCCCCGCCCCCAAACGGTCATGCTCCACACCATCGGTCACACCATTCGCTGTGCCCAGCATATGCGCCACGACAATATCGATATCGTTCACCTCTATGGTGTCGGCAACGCCCCCGCCCTCCCCTTCCTCCGCCGCCGCGGGCGGCGGCTCATCATCTCCGTCGACGCCCAAGATTGGGCCCGTGCCAAATGGGGCGTCGTTGCCCGCAACTACCTCCTCCTCTCTGCCCGCCTCGCCACCCGCCTCGCCGATGTCATTGTCGTCGATTCTCGAGCCATTGGTGACTACTACCGCCAACTGTTCAACGCCGATACCCATTTCATCGCCTATGGTGCCGAAACAACACCTAGCAACGGCCGTTCTTGGCTCGATAAATTCAACCTCGAACCCCACCAATACCACCTCTTCGTTGGCCGCCTAACCCCTGAAAAACAACCCCTCCACCTCATCCAAGCCTATAACCAAGTCAACTGTGACCTCCCCCTCGTCATCGTCGGTGAAGACCCCCACCACCGTGGCTACAAAGAATGGCTCCAAGCCCAAGGCGATGACCGTGTCCGCCTCGTCGGTGCCGTCTACGACGATGGCTTCCATCAACTTTGCCACCACAGTTTTCTTTACATCACCGCCTCGGCCATCGAAGGTACCTCCCCAGCCCTCCTCCAAGCAATGGGCCAAGGCGCCGCTGTGCTCGTCAATGGCATCCCCGCCAACCGTGAAACCATCGGCCCCGCCGGCTTCGCCTACGCCGAAAATGATGTCACTGACTTAGCCCGCCAATGGCAAAAACTGATCGATAACCCGGACCTGCTCCCCCCCATCCGCCGCGCCGCCGTCGAACGTATCCGCCAACATTATACTTGGCCCCTCGTCACCCAACAGCTCATCGACCTCTACCACGCTCAACTTAGCTAATAACCTGAGTTCGACAATTCATAATAACTTAACTCCCACAAACGTCATTTCGAGTGTAGGTTTGCCCGCCACCTCCATTTAGAACCGACCAATCGCCAAAGGGCAAACCAGAATCGAGAAATCTGCCTTGAAAATATCCCGTCTAATCCTTACTCGGCTTAATTAATTATCGACCCTAAGTTATATTATATATAATGGTAGAGGGCATTGATAAAACGGCCGTTCTCCAAGCATGAAAAAAGCCGCCGCATTATTCGCGACGGCTTCCTTAAAAGAACCAATTAGATTGAATAGCATCACCCTACTTAGGGAAAATACGCACCTTCCGCTGCTTTCCATCCCCCGCACTTTGCGTATAAACCTCTTCATGCTCACGTAACGCCAAATGAATAACCCGACGCTCATTAGGTGGCATCGGCTCCAACGTCACCGGCCGACCACGACGAATCACTTTGTCCGCCATCCGCTCCGCTAACCGATACAACGCTTGCTCCCGCTTTTGCCGATAACCATCGACATCAATAATTAAATAAGCCCGGCGACGTAACTGATGCCCCACCATCAAACGCGTAATATACTGTAACGCATGCAATGTCTCGCCACGCGACCCAATAAGTTCCGATAAATCATCACCATCAATTTGGATAATCGGTACCTGTTGCCCCGTTCGATCATCAGGCTCGCTCCGCTCCATACTAATCGCCCCATCTAACTCTAACTCTTCTAACATTTTATCTAAAATGGCCGTGGCACAATCAGCTTCTTCTAATAACAACGCATCCGCATCATCATCACTTTCTTCATCATCTTCGCTTTCTGCGGCCACTTCTGCGGCCACTTTTGTGGCCACTTTTGTGGCCACTTCTTCAGCTTCTTCAGCCACAACTTCTTCTTCGGCCTCGGCAGCCACCACTTCATCATCTTCAGCCGAAGCCACTTCTTCACTTTGACCAGTAGCAGGCAATACTTCTGGGGCCGAAGCCGCTACCGCTGCTTCCCACTCTTGCATCGCCGCCACAATCTTTTCATCTTTTTTAGGCGCAACCGGTGCCGCTTTTGCTTTCGTCTTCGCCGGCGCCTCCGTTGTTAATTTAACCACCGCCTCCCGACTCCCAATCCCCAACAAACCACGACTCCCTTTATCCAAAACTTCAACATCTACATCATTCCGTTCCACCCCTAAATAGGCTAATCCAGCCTCAATCGCACTCTCTACATCAGCCCCCCGCGCCTCATAAGTACGTTTTTTTTCTGCCATTTATATCGTATCCTCTTTATAAATTGATGACGACAATCTCAATTAACGTTTGCTACGTCGCCGTTTCCGTTTCGATTTCGACTTATTCTGGTTACCATTACTATTATCATCGCTAGCTTCACTCTCTTCAATCTTAAGATCCGCACTCGATGGCGCTGGTTCTGACCCGTTTTGACGTTTAGCTAACGCTTTTTCTGCTTCATGCTCTTCTAGAAACTTGTCTCGTGACCGTTTCACCAAATATGATTGTCCCATCCCAATCATATTCGACAGAATAAAATATAACGATAAACCGGCCGGAAAACTAAGTGCGGCAAACCCAAACATTAACGGCATCATCACTAACATCTGTTGGCTAACGGCCGCCATCGGATTATCTTCATCATTCCCAGTCGATGCTGGTGTTAATAATTTTTGGCTAATATACATCGTCCCACCCACCAAAAGCGGTAAAACAAGGAACGGATCTGGCTGTGCCAAGTTTAACCATAAAAATTTATTGGTGATTGGTAACAATGAACTTAAATCAATACTCTCATACACCCGATGTTGTAAATCAAACAACGCTTGTGGTGTTGACCCCAAAATCAAATAAATCGCCCGATAAAGCCCAATGAAAATTGGCATTTGCAATAACAACGGTAAACATCCCACCAAACTCTCGGCTGGATTATACCCAATTTTCATAAACTCTTCTTGCATCTTCTGGGGATTATCTCGATACTTCTTCTGAATCTCGCGAATCTGCGGTTGCAAATCCTGCATCTTGACCATATTTCGCTGTTGACGCAAATTCATTGGCAACATAATTAAGCGCGTGGCCACTGTAAATACAGCAATAGATAAGAAGAAACTATCACCCAACAAGGAATACAAAACCAATAAAGCATTGGTCATCGGATCTAATATGAGCGTATTCCATAAAAATGACATAATTACTTGTCCCTTTCAATAAACTGCTATCATTCCGCAGGCACAAATTGCCACATTTGTGTTCCACGCATCCGATCATAAACGATCAGCAACGGATCTCCATCATCTTCTTGCTCTAACGCTACAACCAACATATCTTCCACAATAACCGGAGATGTGTGTATAGATGCTGGGGGAGTTGCCTCCCACAATATCTCACCTGTCGTATCATCAAGAGCCAACAACAAACCTTCATTGGTTTCTTCATTACCTGTAGAAGCCACATACAAAACGCCATCAACCCAGCTCAAATTAGCTTGAACCTGACCAGAAACTTGCGTTTGCCACGCTTGCACCCCTGTCACCACGTCAACAGCGTACACATTCCCCTGAATATCAGCAAAATAGATTAAATCATTACCCACGGCCGGTGCACTCCACACCCAATCCATCCCCTCGGCCGTCCACAACTCCTCCCCACTCTTCGCATCTAACACATGTAAATTCTCATCAAAACTCCCCACATAAATACGCCCATCTAATACAACTGGATGACCAGGCAACGCCCCCACAAACTCTTTCTCCCACACCAACTCACCTGTCATCGCTTCTAATGCATACAACTTCTTATCCATCCCCGCAATATAAACCAACCCATCCTCATAAGCAGGCTGCGCCCAAACGCTATGCCCAATCTCATAACTCCACACCATCTCCCCCTCATTATTCGCATCAAAGGCCACTATCCGATTAGCTGCTGTCCCCACTATCACCAACTGCTCTTCAGCCAATAACAACGGGGATGCAATCACCCGATCCATCAGCACGGTACTATTTTGCCATAATAGAGAGGGCTCCACCGCTTTCTCTTGCACATTGTCAATCGCATATAATGACACAGTTCGCCCTGGTGATAAAAAGCCCCCTTGCGCCCCAAAATCACCAATAATGATCTTTTCTTCATCTGCCACTGGTGCCGCATAAAATTCGATTTGACTGCTTTCGGCGGGGAATGACCATAATGCTTCTTGTGCTTTGATGTCAACGGCCGTTATCCCCGCCCCATCAGCCACATACACCACTGACTCATACGCCGACAACCCCACCCAATTGCCTGTCGCTAACCCACCACTACAACCAGCGATAATCACCATTAAAAAGATAGATAAGAAAAAAAGCGTATGCCAGCTACGCCTGCTTGTCATTGTATACAATCGAGTATTCTCCCTGTTTATTGTAAGTTGTTTAACCAAAAGCTGCCACACTTATTGCTTAACAACTTCAACGTATTAAACGGCGTATTTTCAAAATTAAATATTGGCAATATTTAGTTTAATACACGTAGGCTCCAAGTAAACTTTATGCCCTAACATATAGCTTACTCTTTTACACGACACATCGACACATCAAGGCACAGGATCATGTCCCCCAGCTTGAAATGGGTGACAACGGCCAATGCGTTTAACCGCTAACCAGCCACCCTTGAAAAAACCATATTTTTCAATAGCTTCATAACCATATTGGGAACATGTTGGTGTAAAACGACAACTTGGCGGAAACAATGGTGATATATAACGTTGATAAAACCGGATAATAGCTAATGCTATCTGTCTCATACAGTTAATCCATTACATCGATATTTTCGTGCCAAATGCCAGCTCGGCTCAATAGTTGCACCAAACCAGCTTCAATATCTATATATGTCGCTTTGACAATTCGCCCACGTGCCAGAAATATACAATCCCAGCCAGGCGTTATATGGGTCCAATGCGCTTGAATAACAGCACGCATTACCCGCTTACTACGATTACGAACAACCGCCTTGCCTATCCGACGACTCGCCACAAATGCAAAACGGCTGTTTTCATTTTCCTTAGCCCGACGCTGGTACAGCAAAACCGCCAATGGATGGCGCTTTTGCTGACCCGCTTGTCGTATTGCTACAATCTCTTGTCGATGCCGTAACCGATACGCCCGTTTAAGCATAACAGCCTATCGCTAACAGCAGCCCACAATGATTAATTCTTTGTGCCACCATAACGACGTGGTGCCCGATAAGCAGTCGCCGATGTACCATTCCAATTTGTACGTTTCACATGATTATTCATGCTGACCGACAAGGAACGACGCCCTTTAGCCCGACGAGCTTTCAAAACTTTACGTCCACCACGTGTCTTCATACGCGAACGGAAACCATGGACACGCATCCGCCGCCGTTTTTTAGGTTGATAGGTTCGTTTTGTCATCTTACTCCTCCAAACAAGGATTATTATCGTCTATTATGTTGATTACATGCCTCAACACAATAATCTAGCACACCAATTAACCTTCACTTCACAGGTCTGGGACTTTCAGTGTACTCATTTCTAAAATTTAAAACATTGCTTGCGCTCCCCTTCTTATGGTGAAGTGTAACAAGCCAACAGAAAGTATACCTGATTGCTCCTTGCTGGTCAAATATTTTACTCTACACGCTTGATTTTTGCCCCCAACGCCGCCAATTTGCGCTCAACTTGTTCATAACCACGATCGATCTGATGAATGTTATGAATGACACTCTCTCCTTGCGCACACAACGCCGCCAACACCATCGCCATCCCTGCCCTAATATCTGGACTGGTCACCCCCTGTGGGTTGGCATACAAATTCGCCGGACCATTAACAATCACCCGATGTGGATCGCATAACACAATTCGCGCTCCCATAAAAACTAACTTGTCAACAAAAAAGAAACGGCTCTCATACATCCAATCATGTAATAACATCGACCCATCCGCCTGCGTCGCCATAATTAACAAAATACTCATCAAATCCGGTGGAAAACCTGGCCAAGGCATCGGCTTAACCTGCGGTATCCGCCCCCCCAACGCCTGTCGAATCACCATCGGCTTCTGGACATCCACAATAATATCGTTACCATCAATTTCCCAATCAATTCCAAACTGATTGTAAACCAAACGAATCATACCTAAATGCTGTGGATCCGCATCTTGAATCCGAATACGCCCCCCTGTTACTGCTACTGCCCCAATAAAACTCCCTACTTCCATAAAATCAGCCCCCACTCGATACGTTGTGCCCCCTAATCGTTCTACCCCTTTGATTCGCAACCGATTCGTCCCGATACCTTCAATCTCGGCCCCCATCTGCACCAACATATGACATAAATCTTGCACATGCGGTTCACTAGCCGCATTGTCAATGACCGTTTCTCCCTCGGCCATCACCGCCGCCATAATCACATTCTCCGTCGCCGTCACACTCGCCTCCGCCAATAATAAATACCCCGCCCCAATTAACTTATCAACCTTCATATTAAATATCGCCCGCTCACTCACATCAATCTCCACCCCCAAAGCCAAAAACCCCTGAATATGCGTGTCTAACGGCCGCCCACCAATCACATCTCCTCCCGGTAAAGGCAACGATATCTCACCTAAACGGGCTAACATCGGCCCCGCAAATACAAATGACGCCCGTATATGCCCCGCATAGGCCGGATCCAAAACCGTCTTCTTCACCTCTTTGGCCTCAATTTGCCAACTACCTCCACCCAAATCTGTCACCCCCACCCCTAAATCACGTAAAATCATCAATGTCGTCCCCACATCCTGAATATCAGGAATATTATGCAGGATTACCGGCTCATCCGTTAATAAACAGGCCGGCAATAATTTCAATGCCGCATTCTTATTACCACTGGCCCGTATCACACCTTCTAATCGTCTCCCCCCCTCAATCACTAATTGACTCATCTTTTTCTCCCTTTCATCACCAAACAGTATCAAAATCTTGCCGATTCTAACGGTTTGAGCCTTAATGGTCAACATCCCCCCCTCATCTGCCAACCATCCCCCACATCGGCCACATGCTCATCCTCAAACAACCCGCCACTACTTCCCAAACCATCATCCATTGCCTAACAAACGCAACAAAGCCGGTCGCATCGCCCCCATCGCCTGCGCCCGATGGCTAATCCGATTTTTTTCTGCCGCCTCTACCTCCGCCATCGTCACTCCCCGCTCTGGCAATAAAAACACCGGATCATACCCAAAACCACCCTCTCCTCGTGGCGCCATAGCAATCGCCCCAGCACATATCCCCTCCGTCTTCACTGCCACTTCCCCTTCTGGATTGACCAATACCATCACACATCGAAACTGTGCCTGCCTCTCCCCCTCGGCCACCCC
>DATHYN010000503.1:0-36232 GCA_035459145.1 Anaerolineae bacterium
GGCCGAGTGACCCTTCTCTTAAAAACAACTACCCCTCACACATCTACAAGATTGATATTGTTGACCAGAGGGCGCTTGCTCTAAATCAACCTCCCTCTGGTCAACAATATCAATCTTGTTATAATAGCCTCAAAATGATAAGCACTTTATCCCACTGAGGTGAACCCCCTATGTATCAACTATCCGTAACGAATGAAACGGGTCAACTACAATCTGTTATCATCGGTTATCCCGATAATTTCACACTTGATAATGCTGAAATTATTAACGAAACGCAAAAATATTACTATTTTAGCCCCGAACGCCCCACTCGCGAACGGATCAAAAAACAATTTGCCCAACTTATCACCTGTCTACAACAAGCCGGCGTAACCGTTTACCAACCAGAACCAATTCCCGGTATCACGGACCAATTAATGACTCGTGATATCGGCTTTGTCATCGGTGATACCTTCGTTGTCAGCCACATGGCCTACCCCAGCCGACAAGGTGAATGGCGGGGCATAAAATATATCCTCGACCAAATCCCAGCCGACAAAAAACTAGATGTGCCCGATGATATCTTTATTGAGGGTGGCGATATCATCGTCGATCGCCATTACATCTTTGTTGGCATTAGCCAACGTACTTCTCTTAATGGTGCCGATTACTTGCAACAACATTTTCCCAATTATCAAGTAATCCCTCTCCATCTCAAACAAGTCATCGAAGATGAAGATGTCCTCCACTTAGATTGTACCTTTGTCCCTGTCGGTTGCGAACATGCGCTTATCTATCCTCAAGGGTTTAAAACAATTCCCCCTGAATTACGTACCTATAAATGGATAGAGGTTACCAAAGCGGAACAACAACGTCTGTCAACCAATGTACTATCTATTGGCCCCGATACTGTCATTTCCCAGCTCCAAGCCACCCGTATCAATAACCAATTACGCGCTATCGGGCTCAATGTTATCGAAATCGATTACACCGATCCGCCCAAAACCGGCGGCTCATTCCGTTGTAGTAGTTTACCCCTACACCGCTTAAAGCAGTAAACATCTAAGCCACTCCAATACTTTATTAATAGATTTTTTATTCATTATTTAGTATAGTAAATATAGATACGTACCACTAAATCATCATAGCGAGAAACAGATGGAAACTAGTTCTTTTATGTCAAAACGAAAACTCTTATTTTGGGCCTTATTTTTTACCCTTTTCTTTGAATTCGTCACAATATTTGCCCGTTTTGGCTTAGGTCTGCAATCAACACGGGATACAGCCACCACCATAGGTCTCATTACACGGGGCATTCGCATTCACCATGGTTATATCGGCCTCCTGATTATTCTTTGGTCATTAATGCGCCGCGGCCGCAAATTCATTGGCCCCATCACCCACCACCACGGCCGCATCTTCGGCATCGCTCTCCTCGCCAGCGACCTTATCCACCATTTCCTTATTTTATGGCCCATTGAAGGCCACCACCAATTCGATCTATTCTACCCCCCACATGTCCATTAACGCCCACACCATCCCCCTCGGCCTTCTCGGCTGGCCCGTTAGCCATAGCCTCAGCCCCGCTATGCACAACGCCGCCCTACAGGCGCTAAATCTAAATTACGTCTATCTCCCCCTGCCCACCCCACCCCAACAGCTCGCCGCCGCTTTAGCTGGCCTACCAGCCCTCGGCTTTCGTGGGGTTAACGTCACCATCCCCCACAAACAAACAGTCATTCCTCATCTTGATACGCTAACCCCTGGCGCCCAAGCGTTAGGTGCCGTCAACAGCATCATTATCGACGAGAACGGTCGCCTCCATGGTGACAACACCGATTGGCAAGGGTTCCTTCGCTCTCTTCCCGCCTCATACCATACCAGTACCAATACCAAACAACCCGCCATCGTTCTTGGTGCTGGTGGTTCAGCCCGCGCCATCGTTTATGCCCTCGCCCAACAAAACCATCCCATTCATATACTCGCCCGTCGCCCCGAACAAGCCCAACAACTTATCACCCACTTGCGCCCCCATCTGCCTCACGCCACATTGCATGCTTATCATTTAAAACAGTTACCAGATTTGGTTACCCCACCACCTCCCTTAACATCCCCAAAATCTGCCTCACACCCCAACCAAGCACCACACCCCCATATAAAGACAGCGCTCCATCCCCATCCACCTCAGCCAACAACTTCCCCCCCTCAGCAATCGCCAACTACCCCGCGCCCAACATCTTCGCCACCGCCATCCTCCTCCCCCCTCGGCCCCCTCATCATTAACACCACCCCCCTTGGCATGACCCCCCACACGACCACCTCTATCTGGCCCGCTGACCTACCTTGGCCCCCACACGCTTTAGCCATCGACCTCGTCTACAATCCCGCCACCACCCAATTCATGCGCCAAGCTCAAGCCGCCAACTGTACCACCATTAATGGCCTCCCCATGCTCCTCCACCAAGGAGCTATCTCTTTTGAGCAATGGACCGGCCACTCCCCCCCACTCCACGTAATGTCTGCCGCCTTAAATGCCTAACCTCACTTATCTGCCATACGTGTGAAATAAGTATGCTCGCCGGTCAATGTCGTTAATTTGAGCCGTAAGGGCCGGCCGTCCGCCGCTTCATAGGCCAACGCTAGTTTGCTACCAACTAATTGCGGGATATGGGGCCAATAGGTGGTGTCATGTGCTTCTAACGGCCGTTTCTCCCCCTTCCAATCCTCTTGTCTCCCCCCTAAAAACGATGCCAGTCGCACCACATACCGCTCCATAAATGGCTCTAACTCTAAAATCTCAGCCGTAAACAAAGCCCGAATATAATCATTCGACTCTAACTGCCACACAAATTGCACTGTAAATGTCTCCCCTACAGCTAATACTGTTGTCATTTCTATCACTCTCCTCGCGCAAAAAAGCCGCTGCCCTCACGGGCAACGGCTTCTAATTTTGTCTATAGCAACGAGACCATAATGGTCATCGTTTACACGTTTCTACCGAATCGCTTTCTCTGTCTCTTTATCGAAAAGATGTACCCGATCCGCATTCAAGACCAAATCAATTCGATCACCCACACTTGGCGCTACTCGGGTATCCACAATCGCCACACCTTTATTTTGACCAAAATTCAAATAAACATGCAACTCATGCCCCAACAACTCAACCACTTCAATTTCACCACGCAATGGCGAAGCCGTCACCCCAGGAGGAGCAAACGTTGGCGAGAAAATGTCTTCTGGGCGCACCCCAAACAAAACTTGTTTGCCCGTATATGGTGCATACACACTTTTACGCTCTGCTGGCAATTTCACCCGGAAATCACCAGTGTCAGCAAATAAATTCTCTTCTTCTTTAACAATGGTTGCTTCAGAAATATTCATGCTTGGGCTACCAATAAATGTCGCTACGAACACATTGGCTGGCTCATTATACAAAGCCCGAGGCGTATCAATTTGTTGCAAGAACCCATTATTCAATACCACAATCCGATCCCCCATCGTCATCGCTTCAACCTGATCATGGGTTACATAAATGAAGGTCGTCTCTAATCGTTTATGCAATTTGCTAATCTCAGCCCGTGCTGATACCCGCAATTTCGCATCCAAGTTCGATAATGGCTCATCCATCAAGAACACGGCCGGCTCACGCACAATTGCCCGACCAACAGCCACCCGCTGCCGCTGACCACCAGATAAAGCTTTCGGTTTCCGATCCAACAAGTTAGCTAAACCTAAAATATCTGCCGCTTCACGCACACGTTGATCAATCTCATTTTTTGGCGTTTTCCGTAATTTCAAACCAAAGGCCATATTGTCATACACAGACATATGAGGATACAAAGCATAAGATTGGAAAACCATGGCAATATCACGATCTTTGGGTGGTACATCGTTTACAACCCGATCACCAATCCAAATTTCACCATCACTAATCTCTTCTAGCCCAGCTAACATCCGCAAATTCGTTGATTTACCACACCCCGATGGGCCTACGAAGACTACAAATTCTTTGTCTTCAATCTCAATATTGAGATTCTCAACAACGGTAACATCCCCGTATCGTTTATACACATTGCGATAACTTACGCTTGCCATTTATTATCTCCTTATATTGCACAGCCTATCTATGCTTAAAACCTGCTCAGTTTGTATTTGATTATACTTGATGGAAAACAATGCTGCCTACATATTACTTTTATTTTGCCAAAGATTAAATCTTTATGAATAAAATATGATTTAGCGCCTCTACAATGAACCACATTTTCTCATTATAAGCATCTCCATTCGAGACGTAGGCTGGAAGTATCCTTTTAAAATATATCTGTAGCAAGGGCAACTGTCAAGCGATTTAGCCCTAATTTATCAATTTGCAATCAATTTAATGATAAATTTAGCCAAATACGCTCACTTTTCACACAATTGTTAAATAACAAGCCAATGTAAACAACACAAAACTTATAATAAACAACCATCGATTCTGCTCCCATATACGCTGCAACACGCCACGTGTATCCACAACCGGTAATTGCCGTTGTCCCTGCATCGCTTCCCAAAATAGATCAACATTGTCTGGCCGATCATCAGGGTGCATCGCCAATGCCCATAAAACCGCTTCTTCCACCCATGCCGGTATCGCTTCATTTAATGTCCTCGGCCGCCTCAACACATACGGATTCAAAAACCGCGTCTGTGCCAACGGCGGTGGCTGTAACGTAAACAGATGATACAACGTTGCCGCCAATGCATAAATGTCCGAGCGCGTATCTGTATGCGTTTGATCCCCCCCATATTGCTCCAAGGGCGTATACAACGCTGTCCCCCGCCCCTGTACCACTGTAATCGTCCGTACATCATCTTCTGCTAGCAATTTGACCAAACCAAAGTCTACCAACTTAATCCGACCATCAGGTGTTAACTTAATATTGGCAGGTTTGATATCTCGATGTAAAACAGGTGGGTCTTGCTGATGTAAATAACGTAACGCATCAACCATCTGATTCGCCCAATTTAAAATCGTATGGATCGGAATCTGCTTGCCTTCAGCTGCACTTTTGTCAATAATAGTCTTTAAATCATCACCAGGCACAAAGTCCATGACCAAATAATCACGGCTATTTTCCGTGAAAAAGTCAGAAACTTTGGGCAAATTGGGATGATCTAATTTGGCTAAAATGCTCGCTTCTTGTAAAAACTGCTGATGCTCTTGCATACGCCAACTAGATTGCGCGGTTGGATCTGGCTGCACTTCTTTAATAGCACATAATCTACCTGGCAAGCGTAAATCCTCAGCTCGATACACACTGCCCATACCACCTTGTCCCACAATTTTGGTGAGCTTGTATCGTTGTCGTAAAATAGTATTGGCGGCAAGTGGTGATAACATAATATCTATCTAATATCTCTAAGGAGAATAGTATGTCAGATAATCCTGTACTCATCGCCCGTGAAGGGCAATTAATTGGTCAACGATGGACCATTGATAAAGATAATTTTTTGATTGGCCGTGGTTCTGATTGTGATATTGTCCTGCCAGAAAGACAAGTATCACGGCACCATATTCAAATTAATAAACAAGATAATCGTTATGTCTTGCATGACTTTGGTAGCAAAAATGGCACTCATCTTAATGGATCACAAGTTCAGGAAGATACTGTTTTGCAAGATGGTGATGAAATCCAAATTGCACTATGTGTCAAATTAGTCTTTGTCGGTACCGATGCAACCTTACCCCTGACTTTTGAACCCCCGCAGGAACAACAGGCTCTTTTACTCAATGAAGAGCAAAGAACGGTAACAATTCATGACCAAACTTTATCACCACCCCTCTCATTAGCTCAGTTTCGCTTGCTAAAAACATTATACGATGCTGAGGGTGCTGTCTGTGATCGAGATACTATTGTTCGCGCTGTTTGGCCTGGTACCGAAGGCATGGGTGTCTCAGAACAAGCCATTGATGCCCTGGTACGCCGCTTGCGTGATCGTTTAGCTGAAATTGACGAACATAACTATATTGTCACTGTTCGCGGTCATGGTTTCCGCTTGGATAATGAGCCTACTTAGCTACAACGCTCTTTAATTTGTTTAACCAAAAGGTTTCACCCTTTTAGATTAACAACTTCAACGTATTAAAGCGCTTTCAGCTATTTTCTTGCTTTAGGGTCGGCGTGTGTGCGTGTGATTACGAAATCACACGCACCACTAAAGCAAAGGTTAACTTATATTATACTATAATCGAGCCGCAACCAACCCTTGAATTTGACGCAATCGGTCTTGAATCTCTGGCTGGTTCTGTACTTGGCCCTCTAACGCTTGTAACATCTCTAACATTTCCCCGTTCACTAAATGCGCATGTTCAGTTAATAACTGCTCTTGTTGTTCTTGTGAACCTGCTTCAACTAACTGATTCAATAACAATAGATGTGGGGGCATTTGTCGTGCTGCTTCCGCTTCAATCATGCTTTGGATTGCTTGCAACTTTTGTAACTCATCTTGTAAACCACGTTGCATCGCCTGATCTAATCTTGCTTCTAACACATACATAAATGCTTCATCAATATGGGCTAAATTATATTGCAACGCCTGTTCACGATCCGCGGCATTCATAATGTTTTCCAATAATTGATTCGCTTCTTCCAAAATATTTTGTGACTTTTCACGTGCTTGTTTTTGCAAATCTAGCAATCGATCACGCGTAGCCGTCATCGCCGCCACACCATTCTTGTTCGGGCTCTGTTCCGCTTCTTCAATCTTCTCGGTAAACTGCGAGAAAAATTCATATGTTAATGCCATTTGCCCCATATTGGCCAAGGCATCAACGGTATCTTCATCATCAATATGATTCAAAATATGCGTCAATAACAGCTCAGGCGTTAACCCAGCCTCTTGCGCTTCTTTATTTAGCGCCTGCATCGCTTGTTGCTGTTTTTGCATTCGTTGACCAACGGCCGTTTCCCGCATCAACTTCGCCTGCAAATTCGTCAACTTTAAAATGTCCGGATGACTATCAACCTGCGTCGCCATCTGTAATGACTGCTGAACCATCGCAATAAACGTCTCATCAACCTCATTCGCCCGATCTTCTAATAATGTGTTAATCACATCCCGATCAGTTGTCCCTAACAACGTCCGTAACAACTCCGCCTGCTTCTTCTGCCGCGCAATCATCTCCGGCGTCACCCCTTCCGTCTCCAAAACCTTCTCTAAAAAGCTTTGCATATTAATCATCATCTGCGGCTGAAGCAAATACGCCCGTCTTTGCTCTTGCGGAATGCTCTCCATCGCCCGTTGCGTTAACTTCCCAATTAACTGCTCACGTTCCACTGTACCCAAATTTAATTCCATCGGCACATAAACTAAAAACATTTCATATTCTGGATCATGGAACATCAACGGGGTCGTTAACTGCCCCCCTGCCCCACAACGAGGACATGTCGCCACATTTAATTGGCCACTTAATAACGCTTGTTTCAAACCCGGATTTTGCCGAGCATCAATAAATTGATAAACCTCAGCCATAAACGGCGTTTGACATTGAGGACAGGTAATCTGTGTATGCATACAAAAAATACTCCAACTATGTTATCTCTTCATTATCTGGCAGTGTAAATGTGAATGTCGTTCCAGTCTGTTCTCCTGTCTCACCACGCACAGACGCCAGTTTTTGATTATTATCAAACCATATTCGCCCCCCATGGGCTTCTACAATCGCTTTCGTCAAAAATAAACCTAATCCCGTCCCTTCTGTTTTACGGCTTAAAGCATTATCTAATCGTGAAAACTTTTGAAAAATCCGAGGGCGATCTTCTTCAGCAATACCTATCCCTTCATCACGCACACTAATCGTCATCCGCTCGTTAACCATTTGGCCACTTAACGTAATCTGACCACCTTGCGGTGAATACTTGATAGCATTGCTCACTAAATTATTAAATACTTGGGTTAGGCGACGCTCGTCACCATTCGCTAATGGAAAGTCCGGCGGGAATTGTACCACAAATTCATGCTTTTCGGTCTGACTACTAAATTTGCGTGCCATCGACTTTGCCAAAGCAACAATGTCAACGTCGTCACGTAACTGTAACTCAAATGTGCCTGATTGCAAACGAGAAGCATCTAATAAGTTGTCAATTAGGTCTGTTAATTGGTCCGCCTCCTCTTCAATCACCGATAAATATTCTGTCTGTACCTCCCACGGCCACTTCGCATCCGCCCGATTTAATGTGCTCGCATAACCCTTAATAATCGATACCGGCGTCTTTAACTCATGACTAACCACCGAAATGAATGTCTTCTGCAACGCCTCTTCTTCCCGATAACGGGTCAAATCCCGCACATTAGCAATAATATTCGTCATCTGCCCCTGCTGATCAAGCAATGGCGCATAGGTAATCCCTAACGCAATGGTCGTCCCATCCGCTCGCTGTAAATCACCCTCAACATACAAATGCGCCGACCCCGGTAACGGCCACCCCGTCTCCATCGCCTTCTCTAAATCAATTTCCGTTTTCAACGACCGCCAATGAATGACATCCTGATGATGTTGTTGCAACGCCTCATCCGCCGTCCAACCCGTCATCCGACTTAAAACCTTATTAAATACCGTTATATGCAATTGCGGGTCTAAAATCATCACCCCATCCGCACTTTGCTCTAAAATCGCATTTAAACGCGTTTTCTCCGCAATAACCGCCTGATACAATTGTGCATTTTTAACCGCAATCGCCGCCTGATCGGCAAAACTCATCAATAAATGCCGATCACGATTATGAAACGCCTGCCCCCCACTCCGAAAGACATAAACCATCCCGATAACTTCTTGCCCAATCTGCATCGGTAATCGCATCACATGCGTTAAACCCATATCCGCTTCTTGAGCCACCACTTTTAACCGCTCCGTTAACGCTTCAATCGCTTCTTGTTCCCCCCCTTCACTATAAGGCAGACCTTGTAGCAATGGTGTAAAATGCTTAAGCAAATCCGCCGAAATACCCGCTACCGCTACCACCCGAAACCGTTCCCGACTCGGCTCCGCTAACGCAATAATCCCCGCCCGCCCCGCTACCAACTCCACCGACGCCCGCACGATAATGTTCAACACATCTTTGATGTCTAATTCCGCTGTCAACGCCCGCGTAATCGCTAATAAATATTCTCTCTCTACCACCCGTAAATCAACTAACATAGCTTTTCCTTAGATTATCACTTGATGAGAAGGTATAATGAAGGAGTGTACAACCACTCTATCCTATATTAGGATAACAACAAACTATAAATATCACGTAAATAAAGTGAGCTAATCTGTAAAACGAGTAAATTGCACCAATGGAAGATCAAATTAGGGTTCGTCCCATGGAAGAAGCGGATCTCGAAGATATCCGCCAACTATTTTACCAATCGTATGGCCCCAACTACCCTTACAAAGAATTTTACAGTGACGCCTGGCTAAAACGAAGTATTTACCAAGATCGCTACCTATCCCTCCTCGCCGAACTCAATGGTGAAATCGTTGGTAGCGCCTCCGTTTACTTTGAAGTCGGTGCCTATGCCGATCTTTGTGGTGAATTCGGACGGCTGGTCGTCGCCCCCCACGCCCGCGGCCGTGGCGTCGGCTCCGCCCTCATGCAAGCCCGCCTCAACTTCGCCCAAGCCCGTCTCCATTTCGCCCTCACCGAATGCCGCACCGCCCACCCCTTCGCCCAACGCATCTCTGAAAAATTTAGCCTCCAGCCAATCGGCTTCCTCCCCCAAAAAGTCCTCCTCGATGACCGCGAAAGCCTCGCCCTTATGGCCAATGTCTTCGGCCCTGCCCGTGAACTCCGCCGCAATAACCCCCGCGTCATCCCCGAAGCCTACCTCCTCGGCCAACTCGCCCTCGAAAACCTCGGCTTCCGCAACGATATCATTGCCGATGATAACACCGACGGCTACCCCATCGGTGACTTCGAAATCGAAGAGATGCAAGAAAGTGACCTCACCTCCCTCCTCCGCATCGCCCGCGGCCGCCTCGCCCGCCGCCACGTCTTCGGCAACCTCCAACTCAGCGCCGGCCTCTTCATGCTCCAATCCCATAACTCCTACTACCTCGTCGCCCGCGAAAATGACAAAATCGTCGGTGCCATCGGCTTTACCGTCGATACCATCGGTCGTAGCATCAAAGTCATCGAACTCATCGACCTCCGCGACGATGTCGCCGGCTCTCTCCTCAAAGAGCTCGACCGCCACGCCCGCGATAAATACCAAGCCGAATACATCGAAATCACTGTCAGCGCCTACTGGCCCAACATCCAACGCACCCTCAGCGATCTCGGCTTCGTCCCCGCCGCCTACTGCCCTTCCTTCGTCTTCCACCAAGTCGAACGGCTCGACACCCTCAAAATGGCCAAAGTTTATGTCCCCCTCGATATCGACAAAGCCCAACTTACCCCCGCCACCGAAAAAGTATTCTCCCTCGTCCGCCGCGCCTTTGAAGATAAACGTGTCGGTATCGCCGTTAATGAATTTACCCGTCATATGGCCATTTTCCAAGGGTTAGAAGAAGGTGAATTAGGCAAAATCGCTGGTCTCTGCGAACTTATCCAATGCCCTCAAGACAGCACCCTCCTTCAAGCGGGTGAAGACGGCGATGCCTTCTATATGGTCGTCTCCGGTGGTATGGACATTCTCGCCCCCAATAGCACCACCCTCATCGGCCATGTCGACCGTGGCGATTTCCTCGGCGAAATCTCTCTCGTCTCCCGCCAACCCTATAACGCCACCGCCGTCGCCGCCACCCCGTGCGAACTCGTTCGCCTCAAACATGATGATTTCGAACAACTTATTAACCGCTACCCCCGCATCGGCATGAAAGTGATGCGCAATATCGCCATCTCCCTCGGCCAAAAACTCGCCACCCTCGATAGCCGCTTCGTCGAAATCCATTAAACTTCCCCCCACAAAAAAAAGCCCCATTGCCATTAACTGACAATAGGGCTTCTCTATATTCTAACCTGAGTTCGACAATTCCCCCCCCCTCCTCCCAACCTCATTTCGAGCGCAGTTCAATCCGCCCCACCCTCGACAAGCCCCACCCCTAAATCAAGGATTGAACGAAGTCGAGAAATCTACCCTAACAACACATTAACCAACTCATCCAACGGTTTAATTCATTATCAACTAGTCAAAACTGATCTAAATCTTAAATATCAACCGTACTAAGATCAACCCCCGCCGCTTTCAACGCTTTCTTATACGCTGACTTCGCCTTCGAATTCGCAATCCGTGCCTGACGAATCGCCGCGGGATCCATATCATCCGTAATCTCAACCAAATCTGGCTCTGGAATCCCAGCTAACGCCGCCGCATCCCCACCACCGGCTGGGGCCGCTTCTGCTGGCGCTGCTTCTGCCGCTGGGGCCGGTGCCGCCGCTGCCGCTGGCGCTGCCGCCGCCGCATTCGGGTCAATCCCTGCCGCTTTCAACGCTTTCTTGTATGCTGATTTCGCTTTCGAATTCGCAATCCGCGCCTTACGTACATCAGCTGGATCCATATCATCGGTAATCTCAATCAAGGTCGGCTCAGGAATGCCTGCCGCCGCCGCCGCCGCGCCGGGGTCTGGTGCCGCCGCGGGTGTCGCTGCGGGTGCCGCCGCCGCGGGCGCCGCCGCCGTCACCATATCCATCCCCGCCGCTTTCAACGCTTTATACGCTGCATATTTCGCTTTCGAGTTGGCAATCCGTGCTTTGCGTCGCTCCGCCGGATCCATGCTAGCCGTAATCGCTACCACTTCATAATCTTTGCCCGCCACCAATTTCCGTTTTACTTTAGGCCCAGTCGCCGCCGCCGCTTTGGGCGCCGCCGCCGCCACCCCAGCCTGAATACCGGTCATCGCACTTTGCCACCCATGATGGCGCGCAATCTTCACCGCTGTAATCGGATCCGCTTTTACCCCGTCTTGCGCTGTCGCTAACTTCGTCCCTTCATCTCGGCTCTGTCCCGTGATGCGCATATTCGCCCCCCGACGCAATGACGCCGCCTTTTTCGCCGCTTCCAATAACGCCTGTTCCAACTGACGTTCCACCGGCGCTTGCGGCTTAATCTCATGCCCCATCGTCAAATTGGGATTATAACCAGTCGTCTCATCAGCTAAACTCGCTTCAGCCTCAATCACCGCTTGGGATAATCCCCACGAAATAAAAGAAAGTAGCCCGCCTAAACCAAAGGTTAAAATGATTAATACGGTGGCTATAGCAAAAAAATTGATCGCCATACAACTATCCTTAAACCTGTTCTTGTCAAAGCAGATCAGTGAAAACTATCTCTGCTTCTAAAAAATATAGAATAATGCTCATGCTAGGCTGTAAACTCTAGGCATCTCTTATGCCTATCACCCAACAATACATTTAATAAGCAATCTGCCCTGTTGGCACCTATTTTGCTGACTATAACTTGTCAAAAATTGCTCGTTTATGCCTATATTGTTGGCCAATAATCATAAAAAACTATCGCCACACAATCATAGCCCCCCTATTATACCCCTTGTGACATATTTCTCAAGTCATTATCATAACCAATTCTAGAAAATAGTTGACACTGATTATGACATGTTTCTCAAGTCATATCATAACCAATTCTAGAAAACAGTTGACACTGATTTCATCTTCTGTCACAATATAACATTAATAGAAAATTAGAGGATTGACCGAGAATAGCAGTATCGTATAATAACAAAACGACCCTAACTACTGCTAAGGTCGTTCTCAAACTTGCCGAAGGTGGGATTCGAACCCACACGGGCTATTGCCCACTACGCCCTGAACGTAGCGCGTCTGCCTGTTTCGCCACTTCGGCTGGTAACGTATTGATTTTATCAGTTCAAGGATAAAAGTCAATATCATAAAAGGAGTATAAATCATGGGCGAATTAAGCTATCGGGTCAGCGTGGTTATCAAAAATAGTAATGGTGCTGGCGCTCTCATCCGCACCGCAGACAAACCAGCTATCGGCGATAAAATCGATTATTCTGGTAAGTTATATAAAATTACGGAATTGGTCGAAATTCTCCCCGCCCAAATCGGCGCTTTTGGCATTCTCCATGCTACTTGCGAACCGTTCGGACAAACTGGCCCCCTCTCCTTAGGCTGATTGCTCCTTACGTCGCTCGGCCCAACATCTCCTCCGCCTCTTGATTCGCTAACTGATTAGCCTCCTCTAACCATGCCAACTCTTCTCCCTTCACATTTGACCACCGTAATGGATAACGGCCGTTTAACATATCAATCTTCGTCCACAAATCCCCATTAGCGATCTCTTCCCCACTTTTCTTGCGCCAATTCCGCTTGCGCCACCCTCGTATCCACTTGGTCGCACCTTGATATAAATAGTCCGATGTCGTACAAATAACGGCTAACTGTTGTGGAATTAAACGTAAACCGGCGATAACGGCCGTTAACTCCAACCGATTATTCGTCGTCGCCGGCGACCCCCCACTCCCCCGCTCCACCACCTCATCACCGCGCACCACCACCACCCCCCACCCCCCTGGCCCCGGATTCCCCCGACATGAAATCCGTATATACAAATGTGGCACATCAGCCGGCAATACCGCCACCGGTGTCACCGCTTCCCGCGCCTGCCGTGCCAATAAATCAACCCGCTCATTAATCGGATCCCCAGTATGCGCCTTCACCTTATGCCATCTAACCTCATGCTTCGCTAACAAACTCGCCAACGGCTGCCACAAATCCGCATTCTTGATCCGCTCCACCCGCCCATCAGCCCGTAACATCTCCCAACGACTCGCCTGCCAGCCCGCTAACCATTTCGTCCCCCCTTTTAACAAATAGGCCGAATCTGTATACAAATCAACGGTACACGGCCGCTTCAACGCCCGCAATCCCTCTATCGCCGCCCGTATCTCCATCCGATTGCTCGTCGTCTCCCGCTCCCCCCCCGATAAAACCCGCTCATGCTCCCCGTACCGCAAAATCACAGCCCACCCTCCATAACCAGGATTAGGCCGAGCTCCCCCGTCCGTGTACATAACCACGTCCATGCTTATTTGCCTAAGGCCGTTAACATCTCTTCCACTGATGTGAACTTCACCCGCGGCCGCCCTTGCTCATCCCCCGCCGCTATCTCCAACGCATCTAACCGCAACCAATCATCATACGACACATACCGTGGCTGACGCTCTTTCACCAACGCCACTGCCCCCGCTACACTGCTATCTTCCGGCTCATTCCAAGCCCCATTCACAATATCCTCATACATCACATCAACCGTCTCCCCCGCATCTGATTTATTCGTGCCGATAACACCACTCGGCCCCCGCTTAATCCAACCCGCCGTGTACTCACCCACCACCCGCTCCCGTGTCTCCGCATCAACCACCCGCCCCCGATCATTACAAATCACCCCTTTCCGCTCATCAAATGGCACCCCTGGCAACGGCACACCATGATAACCAATCGACCGGAAAATTAAACCCACATCCAACATCTCCTCTTCCCCCGTCGCCCGTGGCCGCAAATTGCCCACATCGTTCCGATAAAGCTCATTCTTCATCAACTTTAAGCCACTCACCCCACCCGACTCATCCACCAACACCTCTGTCGGCGATACTAAAAACCGTAACGTCAATTTACGACTCTTCTCTGTTGGCTTTTTCCCCACCAACCCATCAATCTCATTCATCTTGCGTACCGTCGCTTTATCCGCATCCGCAAAATCTTCTTTGCTCAACGGATCTAACATCGCTTCGCTCGCTTTCACTAACGCATCCGCGTCCGCTAACTCCCCTAACTCCTTCACTTCTGGCGCCGTAAACGCCGCCTGCAACGGCCCCCGCCGCCCCAAAATGTAAATCTCTTTGACTTGGCTCTCGCGTAACGCCTCTAAGGCATGATCAGCAATATCTGTCACCGCTAACTCTTCTGGTGTCCGCGCTAAAATACGGGCCACATCCATCGCTACATTCCCCACCCCAATCACCGCCACTTTCTCTTGGCTCAAATCAAATTCTAAATCACGATAATCGGGATGCCCGTTATACCACGCCACAAACTCCGTCGCCGCATGGCTCCGCTTCGCATCAATCCCCTCAATGTTTAATCGCCGATCTGTCTGCGCCCCCACTGTGTACACAATCTGATGATAATAACGGCGTAAATCTTCAATAGTCACATCTTTACCAAATTCCACATTCCCAAAAAAACGGAATTCTGGCCGCCCCGCAATCCGATCATACAACTTTGTCACCGATTTAATCTTCTGATGATCTGGTGCCACCCCGCCCCGCACTAATCCAAACGGCGTTGGTAACCGTTCATACATATCGACCAATACTGTCGATCCTTTATGCTTAAATAAATGCTCGGCTGTATAAAATCCAGCTGGCCCAGCCCCAATTACTGCCACCCGTAACGGGTTTTCCACTGTTCCTGGTTGACTCATGAGTTGCTCCTCAACGCTCGCTGAAACATTGTCGCCATCTTATCATTTTCGCTTGCACAGCTAATCAACAAAATGTTTTTGACGATGGCACCACTGCTTCATCATAAATGTTTATTGTGAAAAATAGTCCAATTATCCGATTATGGTGTATACTAGTTTAAACGATTTGCTTTGTCAGCCAATCGCCACCCCATAACCTTTTATTAATAGTATATCATAACCCTACTCTTTCCCATGAGTAAAATAATTAAATTTAGGTGTAAAATATCATGATTCCTGAAAAAACTGTCTCCACAGACGATCAAGAAATGGAAATATTTGACAATATTCTGCAAACAATGGGTAATACCCCACTGGTGCGACTTAATTCCGTTGCCCGTGATTTACCTTGCACTGTTTTGGCCAAAGTTGAATTTTTCAACCCTGGCGGCTCTGTTAAAGATCGCATTGGCCATACTATCATTGAA
The DNA here is from genome assembly GCA_035459145.1 of Anaerolineae bacterium. GTDB lineage: Bacteria > Chloroflexota > Anaerolineae > Promineifilales > Promineifilaceae > DATHYN01. The sequence goes on from DATHYN010000503.1 coordinate 15,876, forward strand.
GAAGCAGAACGAAGCGGCCGCCTCAAACCAGGTGGTACCATTGTTGAATCCACTTCTGGTAATACCGGTGTTGGCCTCGCCATCACCGCCGCCATCAAAGGCTACCGCTGTATCTTCGTCATGCCCGACAAAATGTCAGATGAGAAAATCCGCCTCCTCCGCGCCTTCGGCGCGCGCGTCGTCGTCACCCCCACCGCTGTCGAGCCGGAAGACCCACGTAGCTACTACTCCGTCGCCAACCGTCTCGTCGAAGAAACCCCCAACGCCATCCTTGCCAACCAGTACCACAACCCCGTCAACCCTCAAACCCATTACGAAAGTACCGGCCCCGAAATCTGGCGCCAAACCCGCGGCCGTATCACCCATTTCGTCGCCGGTATGGGCACCGGTGGTACCATCAGCGGCACCGGCCGTTTCCTCAAAGAACAAAATGAACGTGTCCAAATCGTAGGGGTCGACCCTATCGGTTCCATCCTCTATGAACTGCACCGTTCCGGTACCTATACCAAAGCGGAAAGCTACAAAGTCGAAGGGATTGGCGAAGATTTTCTCCCCAGCACCACCGATCTCAGCATCATCGACACAGTCGTCCAAGTCAATGACCGCGAAAGCTTAATCATGGCCCGCCGTCTCGTCCGCGAAGAAGGTATCTTCTGTGGCGGCTCTTGCGGCTCGGCCGTCGCCGGTGCCCTCAAATACGCCCGCGAACAAAACCTCGGCCCCGATGATGTCATGGTCATCATCCTCCCCGATTCCGGCTCCCGCTACCTCTCCAAACTGTTCAACGACGACTGGATGCGCGAAAATGGCCTCCTCGATAACACTTGGGTCGGCCACATCGCCCATGATATCAACCAAGCCAAAGGGGATGAAGAACTGATCACCGCTAAAGCCACCGATAACATGGAAAATGTCGTCAAACTGTTCAAAACGCATAACATCTCCCAAGTCCCTGTTATCAATGATAACGGCGACCTCGAAGGAATTATTAGCGAAATTGACCTCCTCAACCATATGCTCCTCAGTGACCACAAACATGAAGCGGGTGAAACCATAGACGCCATTATCGACCGCAACCCCACCACCGTTCGTCCCGACACCCCCTTGGAAACATTGATGAATCTCTTTAGCAATAAAAGCGTTGTCATCATCGCCCAAGGCAAAAAAGTGGAAGGGATTTTGACCAAAATCGATATTCTTGATTTCTTATCCAATCAAGTCTCATCTTAATTTTATAACTTACAGGACTAAAGAGGGGGATAACGGCCGTTATCCCCCTCTTTCTATACCCAAAACATCATTATGAACGATCTCTTGCACGATACAATTGAAATTACCCAAGCCGCTGGCGCGGCCATTATGTCCTACTACCGCTCCTCCTTCGATGTCACCAACAAATCACCAGATAATCCTGTCACCGACGCCGACTTCGCCGCCGATAACCTCCTCAAAGAGCGCCTCCTCGCTCGCCTCCCCCAAGCTGGCTGGCTCAGCGAAGAAACGGTCGACAACCCCCAACGTTTCGACCACGACCAAATCTGGATAGTGGATCCCCTCGATGGCACCAAAGAATTTGTCATGGGCATTCCCGAATTCGCCGTCTCTGTCGCCCTCGTTGACCACGGCGAACCTATCCTCGGCGTCATCTTCAATCCCGCCGCTGACGAGCTCTTCTACGCCGCCCGCGGCCAAGGCGTCTTCTTCAACGGCCAAAAAGTATCCGTCACCCACCGCACCACCCTCGCTGGCGCTACCATCGACGGCAGTCGCTCCGAAATCAAACGGGGTGAGTTTAAACCGTTCGACGATCTCCTCAATGTCCGCATCATGGGCAGTATCGCCTACAAACTCGCCCGCGTTGCCGCCGGCCAAACCGATGCCACTTGGAGTCGTGGCCCCAAAAACGAATGGGATATTTGCGCTGGGGTGATGATGTTGTTGGAGAATAACGGCCGTTCCGTCAACCTCGATAACCAACCCTTCACCTTCAACCGCCCCGGCGGCCCCCTCGTCAACGGCATTATCGCCGATAATGGCCACCTCCACGACGAAATTATCGCCACCCTCGCCCCCTACCGTGATAATGCCCGTACCTAACAACACCTCTGCCTTATCAAAATATATCAAGAAAAGGACCTGTAGATGACCAATATCGCTTCAATCGCCACCAAATTACGCCAAAATATCCAAAAAGTAATTGTTGGTAAAGATAATCTTATCAATATCGCCCTCACTGCCATGCTCTGTGACGGCCACATCCTCCTCGAAGATGTCCCCGGTACCGGCAAAACAACGTTGGCCAAAACCTTAGCCAAATCTCTCGGCTGTAGCTTCCGCCGCATCCAATTCACCCCCGACCTCCTCCCCTCTGACGTCACCGGCATCTACTACTACAACCAAAAAGTACAAGAATTTGAATTCCGCGCTGGCCCCATCTTCTCCCAAATCTTACTCGCCGATGAAATCAATCGCGCCACCCCCCGTACCCAATCCGCCCTCCTCGAAGCGATGCAAGAAAAACAAACGACTGTCGATATCGTCACCCACCCCCTCCCCCAACCCTTCCTCGTCATGGCTACCCAAAATCCTATCGAACTCGAAGGCACTTTCCCCCTCCCTGAAGCCCAACTCGACCGCTTTCTGATGAAGGTCGCCATGGGTTACCCCTCCGCTGACGAGGAAAATGACATTCTCCAACGGTTTGAACGCCAAGACCCGCTTGTTGACCTCACCCCCGTTGTCACCGCCGCTGAAATCGTCGCCATGCAAAAAGCGGTCCGCGAAATCCGTGTCGAAGAATCAGTCCGCCACTACATCATCAACATCTGCCGCGCTACCCGTGAGCATGATGATATCACCCTCGGCGCCAGCCCCCGCGCTACCATGGCCCTCTACCGCACCTGCCAAGCCACCGCCGCCATCGCCGAACGTGACTACGTCATCCCCGATGATGTCAAAAAGATGGCCCCCTATGTCCTCACCCACCGCCTCGTCGTCAATCCTCAAACTCGCCTCCGCGGCCGTCAACCTCAAGATGTCGTTATCGATGTCATCGATACCGTCGCCGCCCCCGTTTAAATCTGATGTCCGAATACCATATCTCCCTCCAATCCCGCGACGATAACGAACAACGTCTCGCCAAACAAAAACTGAAACAAAAATACCGTCAAGGTGAAGCTATCTCGGTTGAAGAGTTTGTCGCCGCCCGCGGCCTCAAAATCAAAGAACGGGAAAACAGTATTTTTGGCGACTCTTGGCTCCCTCTCTCTATCATCTTTATCATTCTCGGCTACTTCACCGATAGCCTCCCTTTCATCACCCTCGGCTTCTTCCAACTCGCCCTCATCACCCTTAGCCGCTGGTGGAAAGACCACGCTCTCGATGATGTCATCTACCTCCGCGAAGTCGACCGTACCCATCTCTTCGCTGGCGAACCCCTCACCATGACCACCAGCATTCGTAACGCCAAACCACTCCCCCTCAGCTGGCTCCGTATCCGCGACACCATGCCCGTCATCCCCAATGCTGATAACCCCTTTGCCGAACTCGCCAGTGACATGACTGATGAACATATTCTCGAAAACAACTTCACGCTCGCTGGCTACGAAGAAATCGACCGCCAATTTGAGCTTATCTTCCCCCGCCGTGGCTACTATCGCCTCGGCCCCGTCGCCTACGCCTCTGGCGATATCTTCACCCTCTTCACCATCGAAAAAGAGTACGATTACACCGAAACCATCATCGTCTACCCCCCCATTTGGAGCCTCGAAGAGCTCGGCCTCCCCGCCAAAGAACCTTTCGGCGACGCCAAAGTCCGCCATAGCCTCTTCACCGATCCGATTAAAACCCAAGGGATCCGCGACTATCAAGTCCAAGACCGCTTCCGCGATATCCACTGGAAAGCCACCGCCCGTCGCAATAAACTACAAACCAAAATCTATGACCCCTCCACCGGCATGACCGTCGCCCTCTTCCTCAACGTCTCCACCCTTGAACGCCATTGGCTCGGTTTTGTCCCCGAAATGCTCGAATGGGCTGTCAGCGTCGCCGCCTCTATCGCCCATTATGCCGTTGAACAACGTTGGGGTATCGGCCTCTATGCCAACGGCTCCGTCCCCCGCTCCGACCAACCTATCCGCGTCCCCCCAAGCCGCTCCCCCGACCAACTCACCAACGTCCTCGAAGCCCTTGCCGCTGTCACCGAATTTGCCACCAGCTCCATTGAAGGGCTCCTCCAAACAGAAAGCCCCCGCTTAGCTTGGGCCGCAACCATTGTCGTCGTCACCGCCGTCGTCAACGATCCACTACTTATCAACCTCCACCGCCTCAAAGAAGCTGGTCGTCGTGTCGTCCTCATCTCTATCGCCGAAGAACGCCCGCCACAAGATTTGGCTGGGCTTATCAGCTACCACATTCCGGCCGATATTCCCGCTTATGAAAAAAATAGGCGCCAAATTGAGCAAGATATCATCTTAACCCCTATTTCCCTCACCTAAATTATTAACGTTTGTTAAGAGAACGATTTTATGAATATAAGCACAACCCCCAATTGGTGGCAAACTTTCAAAGAACAAAGCTGGCATTTCTTACGTCAAGATATCATCATTTTCTTATGGCTAATCATGGATGTTACCTTTTTCACCCCTTTTATCTTGGTTTTGATGCCTTGGACCCGCTTTTGGTCACCACTCGCTATCAGTTTCCTCCTTGCTAGCCTCATTTTAGTCCCCTTCTACCTCGGCCGCCTCCTCGCCGTCCTCAAAGCCAATGTCATCCAACAACAACTCCTCGTCATGGGCACTTATTTTCTCACTATCCTTTTAGGAACACGCTTAACCCTCTACCCTGGCTATGGTCTCTCCCTAAGTTGGATCAGCCAACTCCTCACTGATTTCTTCACCCCTGAAAGCCCGTTCTGGGGCCGCCAAGTATTGCTCTTCTTCTTCGTCACCTTAGCCTGGTGGCGCGGCACACGCCTCCTCCGTCGTGCCATGGTCACCGAATCAATGGGGTTCCAATTACGCCTCACCGCCCTCGTCTACTTTCCCCTTGTTATCATCTTTAGCCACCAACTTTACCCTTGGAGCATTGTCCCCTTCATTCTCGTTCATTTTGGCGCTAGCCTCATCGCCATGGCCCTTGTCCGCGCCGAAGATATAGAACAATCACATAGTCAAAAATCTTTCCCCCTTACCCCCCGCTGGCTGGGTGGCGTCAGCCTTGCTAGCCTTATCATCGTCATCTTCACCGCAATTCTCATCGCCCTCTTAACTGGGAACTCAATGGCTAACATCTTCAACTTCCTCACCCCTGTCTGGAACGCCATAAAATTCGCCGCCGCCACCGCTGGCGCCATATTTGTTTACTTAATGGCCCCCTTTATCGAGTTCATCCTACAGGCAATTTTTGGCCTATTTAACCTGTTCTCCCCCGATAACTTTGATTTTGGGGAAAGAAATGAAAATCTAATAGAACTCGGTAACCTTTACCAAGAATTCCTCGAAGAAGCCTCCAAAGAGCAAGAAGCGCGCGAAGACCGTTTTTGGCCCATATTACTCCTGCGCTTCGGCATCGCCACCACCCTTATCCTCCTCATCGCCCTCTCACTCCACCGTATTTATGGCCAACGGCGCTTCGCCGACAATATTCGCCGTGATATCAATGAAATCGACACCGCCGACGGTGTAACTCATCAAACATTGACTGACCGCTTACGGGCGGGATTTAACCGCTTACAGCAATGGCGCGCCGCCGCTTCTATCCGCCGCATCTACGCCCAAATGACTCAAATGGCCACCGACTATGGCTATCCTCGCCCCGCCACCACCACCCCTCTCGAATACTTATCCCTGTTGTCCCAAGCTTGGCCCGACCATCAAGTTGAAACAAATTTGATTACCCAAGCCTTTATCCGTATCCGGTATGGTGAAATACCGGAAACAGAAGCAGAATTGGCCGAAATTCGTTCTGCATGGGGAATTTTAAAGCAAAATCGCCCCCAACTTAACGAAGATTGAACCGATTTTGTCATTTTGTTTGACACTTTTCTACTTTTTATGGTATCATCCTGCCCGTTCAAACATACACAATTTGTTTTATCGTGAAATTATCTCAATCTGACATTCTTGGAAAATGTGGTACAATATACAGTAAGCATTGTATACGTATCTGTTTAGAAGAACATATGAAAACCTTTCAGGAATTTCAGCTCGATAGACTAAATAGGTATTGGCTTAGTTTCGTCAATACTTGAGTGTTGACTCCACTATAATAAGCAGAAGATCTAAGGAGTATTGTACATGCGATCGCGCACTGAAATGATGGTAGATCGCCTGCGAGATCTACAAGCAAGCACACCAGACATTGAAGCTTCCGCCGTAGTTAGTGTGGATGGTCTTATTATGGCCTCTGCACTTCCTGCCGAAACTGACGAGGATCGTATTTCCGCTATGTCGGCGGCCATGCTATCACTCGGTGAACGGATTGCCAGCGAGTTAAATCGCGGTAATCTGGATCAGGTTTATATTCGTGGTAGCGATGGAATCATCGTCCTCCGCGCTGTTGGTGAAGACGCCGTTTTGACCGTTTTAGCTCGGTCGCAAGCTCGCCTAGGTCTTATTTTCCTAGACATGAAACGGGCGGCGGAAGATTTAACTCGGTTGCTATAATTTTCCTCATTCGCGGAATGGTATCGACGGCCGTTGTGTAGCCCATAACGGTCGTTTAGACCATTCATTCAGCCGATGACGTCGTGCGCTAACATGTTTGTTGGCGGCTTGCTTCTTGCAGCGATAAATTAAATATACCTAAACCATAAGCAGTAGTCATGGTTATTGGCTATACCCTGCTCGTGTTTTCGGTATGAAATAAATATGATAGCGAGGTGACAAGGTAATGCAAACTCCCTTTTGTTTGCACTTGTAACTTAAACCATCTTGTAGCGGTGGGGCATGTTACCCAAGGTAACTTGCCCCACCGCTATTTTTATGCCAGGAGATTATCCTTATATGCCTAAATATATTTTCTTTACCGGTGGTGTCGTTAGTTCTGTGGGCAAAGGTGTCACCGCCGCGGCCCTCGGCCGTCTCCTCAAAGCCCGCGGCATTAAAGTCGCCGTCCAAAAACTTGACCCCTACATCAATGTCGACCCCGGTACCATGTCCCCCTACCAACATGGCGAAGTCTTTGTCACTGAAGATGGTGCCGAAACTGACCTCGACCTCGGCCACTATGAACGCTTCATTAATATTAACCTCGGCCAAACCTCAAATGTCACCACCGGTCGCGTCTACGCCGAAGTCATCTCCCGCGAACGACGTGGTGACTACCTTGGCGGAACAATCCAAGTTATCCCCCACATCACCAATGAAATCAAACGCCGTATCCATCTCGTCTCCCAATCCCACGAAGCTGATGTGATCCTCATCGAAATCGGTGGCACGGTCGGTGATATCGAAAGCCTCCCTTTTCTCGAAGCGTTACGCCAAATGCGCCATGATGCCGGCCGTGAAAATGTCCTCTTCGTTCATGTCACTTATCTCCCCTATATCGCCGCTAGTGGTGAGCTAAAAACGAAACCCACCCAACATAGTGTCCGTGAACTCCGTGGTATCGGTATCCAACCAGATATCATCATCGCCCGCGCCGATCACCCTATCCCCAATGAACACATTAATAAAATCTCACTTTTCTGTAATGTCCCCCCCAATGCAGTCGTTCCCGCTGTTACCAGCGAAATTCTCTACGAAATCCCCCTCGAATTAGAAAAAACCGGTTTAGGCGATCTCGTTGTCCATCGCTTGCGTCTACCCGCTACCCTCCCCCAACTCGATGGTTGGAAGGAAATGATCGCTACCATTCGCCAAGCTAAAGAAACAATTCGCATCGGTATCGTCGGTAAATATGTCGAACTTCATGACGCTTATATGAGTGTCCGTGAGGCTCTCTACCATGCAGGCATCCCCAATCAACGTCATATAGATGTCGAATGGATCTATTCCGGTGATTTAGAAAAAGGGAAAAATTGGCACCAATTTGATGGCTTATCCGGCATCGTTGTCCCTGGCGGCTTTGGTGAACGTGGAATTGAAGGCAAAGTCCTAGCCGCCCGCTGGGCCCGCGAAAATAAAGTCCCCTACCTCGGCCTCTGCCTCGGCATGCAAGTCATGTGCATCGAATTCGCTCGCTTCGCCCTCAACTCCGATGAACCAAATAGCACCGAATTTGATTCTCACACCCCCCACCCCGTCATCAGCCTCATGGCCGACCAACATGATTTGGCCGATATGGGTGGTACCATGCGTCTTGGCGCTTACCCTTGCCACCTCGTCCCCAATACCATCGCCGCCAACGCTTACCAAAAAGATGTCATCCAAGAACGGCATCGCCATCGCTGGGAATTTAACAATGAATATCGTGAACGGCTAACTGATGCTGGTCTCATTTTTAGTGGCTTATCCCCTAACGGCCGTCTTGTCGAAATCGCTGAAATCAAAGACCATCCTTTTATGGTTGGTAGCCAATTCCACCCTGAATTCAAAAGTCGCCCCAATCGCCCCCACCCCCTTTTCGCTTCCTTCATGCGCGCGGCTGTCAGCTATCAATCCAATGAACAAAAGAAAGAGACGATTGTCCCTAATCTCAACGGCTCTAATTAAATAATAGGGGGCATTGACAATGCCCCCCTCATCTATCCCCCCACAACGATTCCCACCCCAAACGTCAACACAAACAGAAACGTCGTAATCGACATCTGCTTCAGCAACGGATCTAATTCCTTTGCCGTCCGCCCCCGCCATACCGCCATCCCATGCTTGTACAACAACGGCGCTGTCAACACAAACAAAAATTGAACCGGGCTATTATAATGTAACAACACATACAAAAACGCGGCCAAAAAACCAATAATCAATAACCCCCAATGATATTGTCGCGCCCGTTCAACACCAATCCGTACCGGTATCGACCGCTTCCCCGCCACCTTATCTGACTCAATATCACGAATATTATTCACATTTAATACCGCCACTGAAAACAAACCACAACTCGTCGCGGGCAACATCAATGTCCAATCAAGATGCAACGCCTGCAAATAATAGGTGCCCAACACCGCCACCCAGCCAAAAAAGATAAATACAAACAAATCCCCTAAGCCTACATAACCGTATGGCTTATCACTCGCCGTATAAGCCACCGCCGCCCAAATCGCCCCTGCTCCCAACAAAGCAAACAAGATCAATGCCCCTAACGCCTCCGTCCCCAAAGCCAAAATCACTAACGATACACCCAGCACGGCCGAAATCACCCCCGCCACCACCATCGCCTGCCGCATCTGCACCGCCGTAATCACCCCCGATTGCACCGCCCGCCTCGGCCCCACCCGCGTCGCACTATCCGCCCCATGCAACGTGTCCCCATAATCATTAGCAAAATTCGATAAAATCTGTAAACCCATCGCCGTCAATATACACAACAATGCAATCAATGGCCGCCCCTCACCCCGTGACCAAGCCAAAAAAACCCCCATCCCCACCGTCGCTAAGGCTAACATCAAAGTCCTCGGCCGCGCCGCCGCCACCCATACATTCCCCCCGCTCATTACGTCATCTGCCATCCTTAATCTCCTTTTCCTTACTCAATCTGGGGCAAGGCCCGTGACCCCACCAACGCCAACCCAAATAACCCCGTCGCCGCCAACACCACCGCCGGCCCCGACGCAATATCTAAATAATAGGAACTATACAAACCAATAATCCCCGCCAACACCCCAATCCCCGCCGATAAAACCATCATCGTTGATAATCTTTTCGTCAATAACGAGGCCGCCGCCGCTGGCGTCACCAACATCGCCACCATCAACGCTATCCCCACCACCTGTAAAGCCACCACGACTGTCACCGCCAATAAAACCAATAACAGATATTGCAAAAAACGTACTGGTAACTGCATCGTTGTCGCCAACGTTAAATCAAATGAAATAACCAAAAACTCTTTATAAAAAAGTCCAATCGTCATCAATACCCCCACCCCCAAAACAGACATCACCCCCAAATCTGTCATCGACACGCCCAATAAATTACCGAACAAAAAATGGGTCAAATCAACGGTATAATTACCAGTAGCCGATAACATCGCGACCCCCAACGCAAATAAACCAGCAAAAATAATCCCAATCGCCGTATCTTCTTTCAACACATCATGTTGACTCAACGCCCCAATCCCAATCGCCGTCACCACCCCCATCACCAACGCCCCCAACGTTAACGGTAGCCCCAATAAAAAAGCGACCACCACCCCTGGCAATATCGTATGCGCCAACGCATCTCCAAAAAAAGCCATCCCCCGCAATACAACATACGTCCCTAATACGGAACAAACTACCCCCACTAACAACGTTGCCCACAAAGCACGCAACATAAACCCGTACTGAAACGGTTCCAATAACCACTCAACCATGCGTTTACCTCACTAATCCTGTCCGGATATCCGTTATCCCCTCGGCCTCATCCCCACAACAACTATCGGGCACCAACAATGTCGGCTGCTGCTGTTCATCATGCGTCATATGCAAATGCCCCCCATACGCCTGCATTAAATAATCTGGCGTCAACACCTCTTTCGGTTTCCCCCAAGCCACAATCCGTTTATTTAACAACAACATCTGATCAAACCGCTCGGCCGCCATATTCAAATCATGCGTCGCCACCACCATCGTCACCCCATCCCCCTGCAAACCATCCAAAATCTCAAAAATCGCCTCTTGACTCGGAATATCTAACCCCGCCAACGGCTCATCCAATAACAACAACTCCGTCTCCTGGGCCAACGCCCGCGCAATAAACACCCTCTGCTGTTGACCCCCAGATAAATTGCCAATCTGCTTGTTGGCCAAATTAGTCGCCCCCACCCGCGCTAAACAGGCGTCCACAATCTGCCAATCTTTCCGCCTCGGCCACCGAAACAGCCCAATATGATTAACCCGCCCCATCATCACCACATCCGCCACCGTCACCGGAAATGACCAATCAATCTGTGACCTTTGCGGCACATACGCCACACATGTGTGCTCTTGTATCGCTCCCCCAAAAACCTCAATATCCCCCTCACTCGGCCCCAACACCCCCGATAACAACTTAAACAATGTACTCTTACCCGCTCCATTCGGCCCCACCACCGCTAACTTCTCCCCCGTCTCCACCGTAAACGAGATATTATCCAACGCCAAACCACCACCAGTCCGCCCCAACGGCACACTCCGCTTCCCCCCATACCGCACGGATACATCCGTAACCCGCACCGCTGGCGATTCATGCGCAATCCCCTCTCTTTTTTTTACCACTTGCCACAAAAAAGCCATTTTGATATCCTTTTGTTGATACTTTGTATCAATTATAATCAACATCTAATTATCATGCTATTAACTTTATATAAACAAAAGATAACAACATTGATATTTACCCTTTGAACCATGTATAATGAACCTCTATACCATATATTATCAGTAAATCGAAATCTTCCTGAATGGTGGACACAATCGTCCCCTTTCATAAACTTTCTGGGAAAAATCCCTTCGGTGTACTGAGCATACAAAATTGAGGCCGATTGGAGAAAACCATGAAAAAATTATATCTTCTGTTACTCATTCTTATCGCTACCGCCTGCTCCCCCACCATTGCCGCTGTCACCCCGATACCGGAAGAAGCTGAGCCCGCTGCTGTCAACCCTTTATTCGCCCCCGCCACCGCCACCATTGAAGGCGCTCTCAACGCCCCCCTCGATGTCAGCGACCCCTTAGCTGATCTTTCCACCCGCATGGCCGAGCGGGAGGCCTATCTCGCTACCCGCGCCACGCTTCCCACTCCCACCCCCCTCTCCATCCGCATGGCCCAAGAAGAAACATTAGCCATCATGCGCGCCACCGATACCGCTATCCAACCAACACCGGTTGGTGATCTCATCGAATTTACGGACGCTGATGAACCGGTCGAGCTCCATTTTGGTGAATTCTACCAAGATTTCGACCCTGTTACCGGCTGGATTCTCTCTGATCGCTTAGTCTCTCTTGATGGCAAGGTTGTCGAGATGTATGGTTTTATGGCACCGCCACTCAAATTAGAGCTGAACTGGTTCCAATTGACGGGGCAACGGGTCGGCTCTTGTTCATTTTGTTCAAGTGCGACTGATGTGGCCGAGGGGACTGTCCTCGTCTACCCCACCGAAGACCTTTTCTTCACCCTTGAAGGGGTCCGCGTTATCGGCCGCCTCGAAGTCGGCGCCGCCGCCGACCCCCAAACCGGTATGGTCAGCCTCGCCCGCATCTACGCCGAAGATATCGATATCGTCCAACCATAACAGGTAGCCCGATTTGCTAAATCGGGCTACCCCCAACCCACCACCAACCTAATTAAGGAGTCTCCATGTCAATAACCATCAAAAACCTCAGCCACACCTACACCACCCCCGGCCTCCCCCCTCGGCCCGTCATCCACCCCATCCCCCACTGGCACATCCCCACCAACACCCAACTCATCCTCCGTGGCATCAGCGGCAGTGGTAAAACCACCCTCTTCAACATCCTCGCCGGCCTCCTCCAACCCACCACCGGCACCATCCTCTTCAACGATACCGACCTATACGCCCTCAGCGAAAGCCAACGAGACCGCTTTCGCAACCAAGCCATCGGCTACGTCTTCCAAATGCACCACCTCTTACCCATGCTAACCGCCGCCCAAAACGTCGCCATGCCCCTCGCCTTCGCCGGCCAACCCAAAAACGAACGCCGACCACGCGCCCTCCACCTCCTCGACCAAGTCGGCCTCGCCGACCACGCCCACAACCGCCCCGCCCAAATGAGCACCGGCCAACGCCTCCGCGTCGCCATCGCCCGCGCCATCGCCAACAAACCCCAACTCCTCCTCGCCGATGAACCCACCGCCGCCCTCGACCCCGCCACCAGTGACACCATCCTCGGCCTCCTCCAACAAACCTGCGCCCAAAACAACACCATCCTCATCCTCGCCAGCCACGACCCCGCCATCTTCGACCGCTTCAACCACATCTACAACCTCCACGAAGGCCACCTCGACCTCCCCGTCCCCGCTCATCAATAAACTGTATGCGCAAACATACCATCCAATTTCTTCTTTTAGGCATTACCCTAATCTCCTTCGCCCTCAGCTTCGCCCTGCGCTCCCCCCCAACACCACCTCTTCACCTGACACCTACCTCCATTCTAACACCAACTATTACCCCCTCACCTACTATCCCCCCTCTACCCACCACCACACCAATTATATTCGCCTCTATCAGCAACTTTAGGCTTAGTAATGCATCCTCACAAAGGCAAGGTGTACCTCAGCTATTTATCATCAAAGAAGAAAAGGACATCCTCCAACTGCCCCTCATCGATGATAACCTTTCTAATGATTTAAAAGCAATCTCTTATACCGATAACCTAGCCATCTTAGTTTTCATGGGATATTTTCGTTCTGGTCTTAGCCAGTTCAATATCACCATTCAATCAACTGGCTACAACAACAATATTCTTTATCTCTATGCCCAATATGACACGCCACCGTTTGAAACACGCGCAGATGGCAATAAGTACGCGTTAGTTGTAACAGAGGCAGCTACTGCTCCATATCATCTCATCACTATTCCTAAGAATGCTATTTCTACCTCCTTTAACCAATATCAGCTCATTACTAACGACCGAACAATAGCTGTTTATCCTCAAGATGCGACCCCTATCTTTCCACCACCTCTCCCTATCCCCTTCACGGCCAAAATGCCCTAACTTTCCGCGTCAAAATCCACCAAACCTTACCCCTACACATAATTACAACAGCAAATTTCAGATCACCTGGTTTGCAATCTACTTAGCTTAATGCGCTTAAATAGCTTTATGCTATAATATCCTCATGAATCAAAACGATCTCAAAAACCTCCCCCTCGGCCTCCAAACCTTCCCCACCCTCATCAAAAACAACTACCTCTATATCGATAAAACAGAACACATCTACACCCTCATCCAACGCCCCCATGGTCGCTACTTCCTCGCCCGCCCCCGCCGCTTCGGCAAAAGCCTCCTCGTCTCCACTCTCATCACCATCTTTAACGGCCAAAAAGAGCTCTTCCAAAACTTATATATCTCCCAAACCAACTATCATTGGCAAAAATTCCCCATCATCCACTTAGATTTTAGCCAAATCGATATCCACACCGTGTCTGATCTCACCCAGCAAATCAGTTGGCAACTCAAACAGATAGCAACTGAAAACGATATCACCCTTTCTGATAATAACTATAACCTTCAATTTATCGATCTCGTCAAACAACTCGCTCACAACAGCGAAATTATTATCCTCATCGATGAATATGACAAACCAATCCTCGATAACATCCACGACCTCCCCCTAGCCAATGAAATTCGAGAACAACTCAAGAACTTTTTCACCATCATAAAAAGTCTTGATGCCCATCTACGCTTTATCTTCATCACCGGTATTAGCCGATTTAGTAAAGCAGGTATCTTCTCCGGCCTCAACAATCTCACCGATTTAACCTTAGATAACCGCTATGCCACCCTTCTCGGCATCACTGAAACCGAGATCGACACCTACCTCATGCCTTATCTACACACGCTAGCGTCAAATAATGACCAAGCAATAGCCGACTTACGTCAAAAAATCAAATTTTGGTACAATGGCTTCCGCTTCGCCGACAATAGTGTCGCTGTCTACAATCCCTACTCACTATTCCTTCTCCTCGAACAACAAACTTTTCGTAATTTTTGGTTTGAAAGTGGTACCCCAGCCTTTTTAATCAAACTGCTCCATGAAAAACAATACGATCTTCAAGTTTTAAACAACCTAGAAGTCAGCGAATTCTCCTTCAACAACTATGAACTAGACGACTTACGCGTTATTCCCCTCCTCTACCAAACAGGCTACCTAACTATTAGCGACTATGATTCAGAAACAGGCCTATACCACCTAACCCATCCCAATTACGAAGTCGAAAACGCCTTCCTTCAACTCTCACTGCAATACTTCAGCCATACTTCAGACGCGCACACATCAAGCCATTATTGGCGTCTAATCCGCGCCCTCCAACAACCCGATCTAGACCAATTCTTTACCACACTAAATACTTTTTTCGCCAATATCCCTTACGATATCCAAATCAAGCAAGAAAAATATTATCAAACCATCTTTTATCTCATTTTTGAACTAATCGGCCTTCAAATCACCGCCGAAGCCCGCACCAACCGTGGTCGTATCGATGCCGTTATCGAAACCGACACCAATATCTTCATATTCGAGTTCAAACTCGACCAATCTCCCACCCAAGCCCTCGGCCAAATCCAACAAAATCAATACGCCCAACGCTATACCCATACCCACAAATCTATCTACCTCATTGGTGCCCAATTCGCCCTCGATAATCGCGGCATCCTCGATTGGCAATACGCAACCCTTTAACCCAAACCCCCACCTTTCCCCAAAACCCCCCTAATCCTTAGCACTATGCTATAATACTGTCATGAACCGCACATTTAACGACACCGGCCTTTGCCTGCCCAATCACCATTACATGGTCGATATCACCCCGAAAATAAATGCCGTCCGCTCTCTAATCGAACGTGGACAATATTTCACCATCAACCGGCCACGACAATACGGCAAAACCACCCTCCTCACCCAATTAAGCCAAACCCTAAACCAAACAGATGACTATCTAGCCCTCGAACTCAGCTTCGAAGATATGGATAGTGAAACCTATCAACATCAACAGCAATTTATCACCACTTTCCTACAAATGCTTTGCATAGAATTAGAAGCCCTAGGCTATGAAACGGCCGTTACCCTCCTCAATAACCAAACCCATACAGCCTCTAACATGCTAGGACTATCCCAACTCCTATCCCGCCTACTGACTCAAATTCTAGCCCCTAAACAAGTTGTCCTCTTAATCGATGAAGTCGATAAAAGTAGCAACAACCAACTCTTCTTAGATTTTTTAGGTATGCTACGCAAAAAATACCTACGCCGCGATAAAGGACGTGACCATACCTTCCAATCCATCATCCTAGCCGGTGTTCACGATATCAAAACACTCAAAACAAAAATCAAAACAAACAATGGTGCCCAATACAACAGCCCCTGGAAC
Source organism: Anaerolineae bacterium (assembly GCA_035459145.1). Taxonomy (GTDB): domain Bacteria; phylum Chloroflexota; class Anaerolineae; order Promineifilales; family Promineifilaceae; genus DATHYN01. The sequence goes on from DATHYN010000503.1 coordinate 32,046, forward strand.
ATTGCCATCGATTTCAATATAGACCTTAGTTTTTCCCCCGCCGAAATCGAAACAATGCTACACGATTATTGCCAAACAACACAAAACCATTTCGACATCCCCACCATCGCTAACCGTCTCCACTACTACACCTCCGGCTATCCTTATCTCGTCAGCAAACTTTGTAAGTTTATTGACGAAGATATCGTCTCTTCCCGAGAAAATAAAAGCTGGACAACTTTAGATGTAGAATCAGCCTTCAAAATGATTGTCCATGATAGCTACACCACAACATTATTTGATAGTTTAGCCAAAAATCTCGAAAACAATCCTGAACTCTATGACTTTATCTCCCAAATCATCCTTCAAGGCAAAAAAATCCCTTTTATCATCACCAACCCTACGATTAATTTAGGGCATTTGTATGGCATAATCGTCCCCTCTCCCAACGGTTACTGCCAAATTCATAATCGCATCTTTGAACAGCGTATCTATACCCATTTAATGTTGCCTCTAATTCTCGATGAATACCAAACAATTGCCCCTCTCAACAGCCCCGAATTTTATACCGACTCTGGCTTAGATATCCCTCTCATCTTACGACGTTTCCAAGCCTTTATGCGCGAACATTACTCCCATAAAGATGAACAGTTCCTTGAACGTGAAGGTCGGCTTCTTTTTCTCGCTTATCTACGCCCCATTATCAATGGCAAAGGATTTGATTTCAAAGAGCCTCATGTCGGAGATGAACGTCGTTTAGATCTTGTCATCACTTATCAATCACAACGAGAGGTTATTGAACTCAAACGTTGGTATGGGCCCCAACGCCACCAAGAAGGCCTAGCCCAATTAAGTACCTATTTAGATATGTACGGACTGCAACATGGTTATCTTCTCATCTTTGATTTCAGTCAAAACAAATCATACAAGGAAGAACTCATCAAATTTGATAATAAACAAATCTTCGCCATTTGGGTCTAATCTCTATCTATGTACGCTGAATTAGCCATCAACATCGAAGCCCCCCTCGTTAACACTTTCCATTACTTCATCCCCTTCGACCTCGAAGACAAACTCCAACTCGGCCACCTCGTCGAAGTCGAATTCGGCCGCCGCCTCGCCCAAGCCATCGTCGTCAACTTCGATACCCACGCCCCCGTCGATGATACCAAACCGATCATCAGCCTCATCGACGACATCCCCGTCCTCTACCCCTGGCAAATCGACCTCGCCCGCTGGCTCCATATCAACTACCTCGCCCCCCTCAACGCCTGCCTCCGCCTCATGCTCCCCCCCGGCCTCACCCGCTGGGCTGATATCACCGTCGACATAAACCCCCGCTGGGACGGCTCCGGCCGCCTCACCGACCTCCAAACCAAACTCCTCGACCTCCTCCGCGACAAAGGAGACCTCCGCGGCCGCCAACTCAAACGCTACCTCAAAGGAGAAGATTGGAAAAAAGCGGTCGACCAACTCGCCCGCCGCGATATCCTACGCAAAGCCTCCGTCCTCGACCCACCCCGCGCTCGGCCCAAAACCATTCGCACCGCCGAACTCATCGCCCCCCCCGCCCGCCAACGCCAAGCCCTCCTCACCTTCGGCCGCAAAAATAAACAAGCCACCATCCTCACCCACCTCCTCCTCAACGATGACCCCCTCCCCGCCGAGCAAACCGTCATCGACGCCACCAACGCGACCGATAAACATCTCACCAAACTAGCCAAAGCCAACCTCATCACTCGCACCCCCGAACAAACTCTCATCCTCCCCGCTAACCTCCCTCCTCAACCACCCGCCAATTACGCCCCCCTCCTCGCCAACCTCCCCACCACCGACACCACCAACTGGCTCCCCGAACAAATCGACCACGCCCAAGCCGAAGGCTGGATCACCCTCGTCCCCCAACCCGCCACCATCGCCCTCGCCGTCCCTCCCGACCACGCCTTCGAAATCGCCCTCAAAAAACGGGGCGCCACCACCTACCTCACCATTCTCCGCTACCTCGCCCAAGCCGCCCAACCCGTCAACATTAGCGACCTCTACAGCGACCTCAACTGCAACATCAACCACCTCCGCCGCCTCGTCAAAGCCGATCTCATCCGCTTCGGTTCCGAAGAAGTTTGGCGCGACCCCCTCGCTGACCGTGACTTCGTCCCCCATCACGCCCCACCCCTCACCCACGACCAAGCCCGCGTCTGGGGCCATGTCAAAATCAACATGATCCACACCGTTCAAGCAGAGACCGATGAGGAACTGCCCCCACCCATCCTGTTGCACGGGGTCACCGGTAGCGGCAAAACTGAAATTTACATGCGCGCCATCGATTATGCTATTCAAGAAGGTAAAACCGCCATCGTCCTCGTCCCCGAAATCGCCCTCACCCCCCAAACCGTCCGTCGCTTCGCCGCCCGCTTCCCCGGCCAAGTCGCTATCTGGCACAGCCGCCTCAGCCAAGGCGAGCGATACGACACATGGCGTCGCGCCCGCGCTGGCCTCATCGACATCGTTGTCGGCCCTCGCAGTGCCCTCTTCGCCCCCCTCAACAACCTCGGCATCATCATCGTCGACGAAGAACACGACCCCAGCTACAAACAAACCCCACCCGTCCCCCCACCCTACTACCATACCCGCGCCGCCGCCGTCGCCCTCGGCCGCCGCACCCGCGCCACCGTCATCCTCGGCAGCGCCACCCCCGACCTCGTCGCCTACCACCAAGCCCAAAACGGCCGTTACCAACTCCTCGAACTCGCCCACCGCGTCATGGGCCACCGCGACCGCCTCTCCAGCCAAGAAACCCGCCTCGGCCGCCCCAGCCAATACCAACACCATGACGAAGACCCCGAAGAAACTGTCACCATCCCCCTCCCACCCATCCAACTCGTCGACCTCCGCCAAGAACTCCGCGCCGGCAACCGCTCCATCTTCAGCCGCGCCCTCCAAAGTCAAATCACCACCACCCTCGAACGCAATGAACAAATTATCCTCTTCCTCAACCGGCGTGGCACCGCCAGCTTCGTCATCTGCCGCGACTGCGGCGAATCGATCCGCTGTCCCAACTGCGACCTCCCCCTCACCTACCACCGCCCCCACCTCGCCCTCACCTGCCACCATTGCGGCCACCGCGAAAACCACCACACCACCTGCCCCCAGTGCGACTCCCGCCGCATCAAACATTTTGGCCTCGGTACCGAAGAAGTCGAATACCTCGTCAACCAACAATGGCCCCACGCCCGTACCGTCCGCTGGGACCGCGACACCACCGCCGGTAAAAATAAGCACGAAACCCTCCTTGCCAGCTTCATCAACCATGAATCAGACATCCTCATCGGCACCCAAATGATCGCCAAAGGGCTCGACCTCCCCCTCGTCACCCTCGTCGGCGTCATCTCCGCCGACGTCTCCCTCGGCATGCCCGACTACCGCACCGGCGAACGCGCCTTCCAAATCTTAACCCAAGTCGCCGGCCGCGCCGGCCGCGGCCTCCTCGGTGGCCGCGTCATCATCCAAACCTACCAACCTGAACATTACGCCATCCAAGCCGCCGCCGAACATGACTACCTCCGCTTCTACCTCGCCGAAATCCGCTTCCGCACCCAACACCGCCTCCCCCCCTTCCGCCGTTTAGCCCGTTTAGTTATTACTGATTTTAATGCCGATAAAGGGCGGCGGGAGGCCGAGCGTGTCGCCAAAGCCCTTCGCCACCACATCCGTGAACTCAGCCTCGGCGCCACCGACCTCCTCGGCCCCGTCCCCCCTTTCTTCAACCGCCTCGACCGCCGCTACCGCTGGCAAATCATCGTCCGCTCCCCCGACCCCGTCCGCCTCCTCGCCGACTTCCCCCTCCCCAAACCCTGGATCCTCGACATCGACCCTGATAGCACCCTCTAACTATACTACCCTTTGCCCAAGGATCTCTTTGAACTCAGTCAAATGAAGCCATCAAAACTATAAAATCCCCAACCTTCCAACCACACATCCCTCCTCACTTCACCAACACCAAAAAATCTGTCCAATCCCCAAAATCCGCGTCAAAATCCACCAAACCTAACTCAAACCAACTCCCAACTCATCCAACAATTCAACCAACTTCCATCTAACCTGAGTTCGACAATTCCCCCCCTCCCCCCAACGTCATTTCGAGCGGAGTTCAATCCGCCTCACACTTGACAAGCCCCACCCCTAAATCAAGGATTGAACGAAGTCGAGAA
>DATHYN010000504.1:0-15714 GCA_035459145.1 Anaerolineae bacterium
GGCCACTCGCCCCTCTCCCGCCTACCCCCTCCCCCCGTCCCATCCCGTAATGACGTGGCATTGTGCGCCTTACATCCCTCCCCAACGCCTAACCCTCCTCTCGCACAATGCCGCGTCCCCCATCATCTCACCTTCCTCATCATCCCCCCTCGGCCTCCCGCCCCTCTCTCCCCCCTCCTCCCCCTATTGACAACCCCCACCAATTCTTATACCATACCCCCATCAACATTAACCACATCTACGAGAACAAACCATGACCAAAAAACCTTTCGAAATCGGCCTCTACTCCTTCGCCGAACGTACCCCAGACCCCCACACCGGCCAACTCATCCCCGCCCACCAACGCCTCGATAACCTCCTCGAATCCATCGAACTCGCCGACAAAGTCGGCCTCGACGTCTTCGCCCTCGGCGAACACCACCGCCCCGATTTCGTCGCCTCCGCCCCCGCCCCCATCCTCGCCGCCGCCGCCGCCCGCACCCAAAACATCCGCCTCAGCAGTGCCGTCACCGTCCTCAGTTCCGATGACCCCGTTCGCGTCTTCCAAAACTTCGCCACCCTCGACCTCCTCAGCCATGGCCGTGCCGAAATCATGGCCGGCCGCGGCTCCTTCACCGAATCTTTCCCCCTCTTCGGCTACGACCTCCGCGATTACAACACCCTCTTCTCCGAAAAACTCGAACTCCTCCTCCAAATTCGTGAAAACGAACATGTCCACTGGGAAGGTCGCCACCGTGCCCCCCTCACCGGCCAAGGCGTCTACCCCCGCCCCTACCAAAACCCCCTCCCTATCTGGGTCGCCGTCGGCGGCACCCCCCAATCCGTCGCCCGCGCCGCTAACCTCGGCCTCCCCCTCGCCATCGCCATCATCGGCGGCCAACCCGCCCAATTCGCCCCCCTCGTCCAACTCTACCGCCACACCGCCGCCCTCGCCGGCCACGACCCCACCACCCTCCCCGTTAGCATCAACTCCCACGGCCACCTCGCCGCTACCAACCAACAAGCCCAAGACGAAGCCATCCCCTACTTCCAAGCCATGATGAACAACATCGGCCAAGAACGTGGCTGGCCCCCCATCACCCGCCCCCAAATGGAACAATCCGTCTCCCTCCAAGGTGCCAACTTCATCGGCTCCCCCGACCAAATCATCGAAAAAATCCTCTACCAACACCAACTCTTCCACCACGACCGCTTCCTCCTCCAACTCAGCCTCGGCACCATGCCCCACGAACAAATCCTCCACGCCATCGAACTCCTCGGCACCAAAGTCGCCCCCGTCGTCCGCCAAGAAATCGCCACCCGCTAATCCCTCCTCCCCTTCTCACCAAACCAACACAAAATAAAAATTACCCACTCCCCAATCCCTAAAATCTACGTCTAAACCCTTCAAACAGACTACCAACACCCACCTCATCTCAAACAAATCCCTTTACCAAATCCGCCTAAAACTTGCCCTCCCTTTAGCTTCATTGATATAATATACAATCACCCATTACACTCTTGAAAACATATCAAAGTAATAGAATCCCCCTAATTTTAACCAAAGGATACCATGGACAATCTTTTAACTCAGCTCGAACAAGCACAAGACGAACTCACTCCGGAATTCAAAGCCCTCCGTACCACGATGAGCGCCCTCAAAACCGCCATCAAGCTCGCTCAAGCCGATAAACCCGATGCAATTCCGATGCAAAAAGCACTCCAAAAATTAGAAACAGCCGCTGAACCTATTGACAATACGACCTTAACCACAGCTATCGCCCAATTTCGCACCGTCACCAACGAAGCCCTCAACAATCTCGCCTTCGACTTTGCCAAAGATCTGAAAAAAGCCTTCGAAGAACAAGGCATCAAGGTCACTGGCCGCCCTCCCACCCTCACCATCGATATCCTTACCCTCAAAATCGATATCGCCGCCCGCAAAGGCCAATGGTTCTACGGCCAAGAACCTCTCACCCGCCCCCTCCCTCTCTCCACCAACCATATCCTCAAAGCGTACCACGCCCAACAAAAACGCATTGGTGACCGTGACCTCAACCCATCAGCCTTCCTCCAAGAAATTTACAACGCTTGGACAACCTGTATCAATAAACGCTCACGCCGCCCAACGGAAGGTCGTATCAACATCATTGAAATCTACTCCCAAATCATTCTTGACCGTCAAACCAACCGCTTTTGGAACGCCCCCGCTCGGAAAACCTTTAAAGATTATGACCGCGAACTTTTTGTCCGTGACCTCGTCCTCCTTCATCAAAGCGGTCACACCACCCTCAACACCCCCGAAGGCTCTCAAACCTTACGCTTAGGTGTCGCTACCAAAAGCCAAACTGAACAATCAAGTCGCAGTATCTATCTTCCCGATGTCGGTAGTAGCAACTACTACAGCGACATCTCCTTTCAATAAAAATTGATAAATAACTTATGACCAATCCAGAACTTTCCCGCCATCTTGCCCGTCACATCATCGAAACCCTCGGCAGCTTCGGCACTCCTCCCACCCAAGGCTTACAACATTTCAATGTCGGTAACCAATCACTCCTCTCTGCCCTAGACCAATTCTACCTCTCTTCATATTTACAAGACGGTGGTGCCGCTTATAAAATGGTGGTCGGCGATTATGGTAGTGGCAAATCTCACTTCCTCTACTGCCTCCGTGACCTCGCCTGGTCTCGCAACTTTGCCGTCGCCAAAGTCGACCTCAGCCCCATCGAAACCCCCTATAATGATCAAAAAAGAGTTTATCAAGCCGTTGTTAACAACATCATCTGGCACTCTTCCGATACCCTCACCACCGATGAAACCGGTCTCATCCGCTTCCTAAACGGTACCCTCACCCAACTTGTAGGCACCACCAACATCTCTCTCGAACTTCTCAACAATCCCCTTTATCGCGCCATCATCGATACCCTCGAAGCTACCACCATCGATAGCACCGCCTACCAAGCCGCCATCCTCGCCTACTTCGACTGCCTCATCCGTGACCAATCTGATGAGTTAGATTCGCTCACCCGTTGGCTTCTCGGTGAACGCACAACTCCTGAAGATACCAAACACCTACGTACCCTTGGCGTGACCGGTAAAATCACCCGTCCCAACGCTTTCCGTATGCTTCGCTCCCTCTGCCAAATTATCCGTGCCCTCTCCTATAGCGGCCTCGTCCTCCTTTTTGATGAAGTTGATCGTATGTCTAGTGTTGGTGGCCGAGCTGAAAAATTAGCCACTGATACTCTCCGCGAAGTGATCGACCGCACCCGTGAAGACCTCCCTGGCGCTATGTTCGTCTATGCTGTCCCTCCCCAATTTATCACCGACATTGTCCCCAAATACCCCGCCCTCCAACAACGCCTCCGCGCCCCAGGCAAATTTAGCCAAATAAACCACTTCAGCCCCCTCATTAGTCTCGACCATCTCGACCTCAACGAAGATGACCTCATGATCGCTATTGGTGACAAACTTATACCCATCTATGAAACTGCGTTTAATACCCAACTTGACACCAAAACACAACGGGCTAACGCTTTAATCCTCGCCAATGTCGCCCGCGACTTATTCCTAGATATTAGTCACCGCCGCCTCTTTGTCAAATCATTTGTCGTCGAACTCTCTCGCCAACATTATAGCCAAGAACATACCATCACTGAAAACGAAGCCCAAGCCATCTTGCGTGGTCAAGTCGATTCTTTACTCCAAACAGAAACACCACCCTATTAAATAAACCATTAATTATGTCTATCTCTAACATCTCCATCGGCCAAGAAGTCATCCATCCCCAATTCGGCACTGGTCATATCATGGCTCTCTATCGTCAAGGCACTGAATGGCTCGTTCGCTTCAATAACGGCCTACGCTTACGCCGTCCCCACCATGAATTCCAAAACCAAACCAGCCAAACAATACTCCCTACCACTATCACTCATCCCCAATTCACCCCACCACCACCCACCCCCACTGACCAACTCGAAGCCCGCCACCTTATAGAAGCGCTCCGGATGGGTATCGCCCCCGCTCAATATATTCATCAACTAACTATCAATCTCCAAGAAGAACGTGCTAGTTTAGACACTGCTCTTACCCAAGCCGTCAATCTAGGTGGCGCTGTCCGTGCTGTCATCGGTGAATATGGCTATGGCAAAAGCCATCTCGTTGAACTCACCCATCACCAAGCCCTCCAACGCAACTTTTTAGTCGCCCGCATCAGCCTCGACCTACTCGAACTTCCCCCACACCGCGCTTTCGACATCTACAACCAAGCAATGCACTCTCTTACCTATCCCGATACCGATGAATCTGGCCTCGGCCCCCTCCTCAATCAAACCGCCGATCTCACCCGTATCTGGCCCCAACTCCATGAACTCTCTCCCTTTGAACATGACCCCCTCATCCTCGGCCTCCGCGCCATCGCCAACACCGCCTCCTCCCGCCGCCGCAAAATCTGGACCCAATGGCTTATGGGTGCCCGCAGTCGTACCTATGCCATGACCAAAGAAATCCCCAAAAATGTTAAGTTCCCTACCATCTATAAAAATGGTAAAAACGCCCGCCAAATCGCCTACCTATTCACCGGTATCAGCACCCTCGCCCGCCTCGCTGGCTACCAAGGGCTTTGCCTCCTCATCGATGAAGCCGAAAGCTATTCCCTTCTCCGCGCCTACCAACGCCCCAAAGCTAACCAATTCTTCCAAGCCATGATCTATGCGACCCTCCGTCACCACCAATCCAAACTCGACCCCTCCCAATTCCCTCAACACCGATACCGTGACTACCCCCTCGCCTATGACAACGGTCAATCTATCCTCTTCCTCTTCACCGTCACCCATAGCGATAATCGCCTGCCTCTCCATGATTGGCTCAATCCAGACCAAATTCTCACCCTCACCCCCAACGTCCCTCCTCAAGAATTAAGCCAATTCCTCGCTACCGTCCTCGTCTATCACCAACAAGCCTATAACTACACCGCCGATGAGCGCCAAGGTCAACTCAAACGCGCCGCCGCCGAAATTATCGCCCAATCAGTCCGCCACGGCCGCCTCGCCATCCGCCAAGTCGTTCGTCTCGCTGTTGAACTATTCGACCTCCTCTACCTCCACCCAGATTATGATGCCGCCACCCTCATCGAAGAACTACGTCAAAATATCTAATTCATGCCCTCCCCCCATACCATAAAAAAACAAATCCCCCACACTTGGCCACTATTCTTTCGCCGCCACGGCCACTTCACCCCTATCCAAGAACGCGCTATCCCCCCTATTTTGCAGGGACAAGACGCTCTCCTCATCTCCGCCACGGCCAGTGGCAAAACCGAAGCCGCTCTCGCCCCACTCATCGAACGCCACTGGCCAAACCCCTTCATCCTCTATCTCTGCCCCACACGCGCCCTTGTTCAAGACCTATATCAACGCATCCACCAAGCTTTCACCCATACCCACCTCATCCTCACCCGCAAAACCGGTGACGGTACTAACATCACCTCCCAACCGCCTAACCTCCTCATCACCACCCCCGAATCATTAGACGTCCTCGTCACCAACCGTCCTCGTCTTTGGCCCACCCTCCGTGCTGTTGTCCTTGATGAAATCCACCTTCTCGATAACACTATTCGTGGCGACCAAACCCGATGTCTCCTCCAACGCATTAAGCAAATTCAAACTTACTATTACCAACAAAAACCCCACCTATCACCTCCTTATCTCCAAACGATCGCCCTCTCCGCTACCATCTCACATCCCGCTGGTATTGCCGACCGCTACCTCACCAATCCGCAAATTATCCAGCTTGCCACCGCCCGCTCCCTCCACACTACCATCGCCCCCCTCTTTGACCTCACCATTCTCACCACCACCCTTGCTCAACGTGCCGCTTCCAAATCTCTCATCTTTTGTAATAGCCGAGATGAAGTCGAACAAGTAGCCGCTTACCTCAATCGTCACCCTCCTCACGAAGCCCAAATCTTTGTCCACTACAGCCATCTCGATAGCAAACTACGCCAACAAGTAGAAGAACGCTTTGCCCAAGCCCCTGTCGCCATCTGTGTCGCCACCTCTACCCTCGAACTCGGTATTGACATTGGTACTATTGATGATATTGTCCTCATTGGTGCCCCAGCAGATCTCAATGCGTTTCAACAGCGAATCGGCCGAGGTAACCGCCGTAACCAACAAATATCCGTCCTCTGTATCCCTAAAAACCCCTCTGACTGGGCCCAATTCGATGCCCTCATCGCTCTCTCAACTGGCAAACTTTCACTCTCCTCTCTCACCCCTAACTCCCCACAACCTCCTAAACAAAACCATGTCTACACCATTGATAACTACCATTTCCGTCCTTCCGTCATCATCCAACAAATCTTCAGTCGGCTCAAACAAAGTCCAACCGGCGCTATTCGCCTAGCTGATATTCCCCATCTACTACCTATTCCCTATGACCAAGACGAACTCCGCGCTATCATCGCCGAACTCGTCAATACCAACTACCTTCAACCAAGACGGATGGGTGAATGGGTTCCCGCCCCTAAACTGCAAGAACTATTCGACGAACACACCATTTACAGCAATATCGGTGCCGATGCTTTATCTATCGCTGCCATTGACGCCTTCACGGGCAAAACTCTCGCCTATACCCAATATGCCCACCCACCTGGCACCACCCTCCTCTTTGGCGGTCAACTCATGCGCGTCGTCTGGCAAGAACAACGCCGTTTTGGCCTCACCCCCACCACTGGCCACCAACCAGACGACCAACTCCGCTGGTGGACCACCCCTATGACCATCCCTTTCGCCGTTAGCCAAGCCCTCGGCCGCCTACTTCACCTCCCTCCCCAACAACTCCCTTTCCTCCCCGACGATAACGGCGGCTGGCTCTTTCACTTTTGGGGCACCATCTGGGGCAATCTCTTAGCCGATATCCTTTCCACCTCCGGTTGGCACGTCGCCTCCATCACCCATACCCACCTTTATCTCCACACCCCCATCACCCAACTCCCCACCTGGTCAGAACTCCCCCTAAAACGACTCACTCACCATCTCGCTCCGCTCCTTAGCAATCGCTTAAACATGGGTCGTTTTCACAGCCTACTCCCCACCCAACTCGCCACTCAAGCCACCGCCGCTCACCTCAACCTACCCCAACTCGCCCCTATCTACAACCAAGCTGTCATCACCCCCCGTCCCGACCTCGCCGAAAATCTCCACCCACTTCTTAGTTAGTAACCATCCCTACCCATAGACACAACGCCAACAATCATGTATCATAAACGCAACTTACAATATTATTCAACCTTAATCTCACCACATTCTCTACAAAACCCACCCCAAACCTAACCAAAAGAAAATCTTATGGACCTAACAAACTTTCTCCCCATCTTAATCGTTCCCACCTTCTTCGTCGTCTTTACCACCATGTGGTGCACCATCGTCTACATCATCGCCGTCCTCGGCGGCTGGCGCCAACTCGCCACCTACTACCAAACCGACCAACCCTTCACCGGCCAAACATGGTCTTTTCAAGGTGGTTACATGGGCTGGTCCCGCTACAGCGGCGTCCTCACCACCGGCGCCAACGCCACCCACCTCTACCTCTCCGTCCTCATCTTCTACCGCCCCGGCCACCCCCCCCTCCTCATCCCTTGGAACGATATCACCACCGAAGAAGCTACCCGCTTCTTCTTCATCCCCGTCGTCACCTTTCGCTTCAAACAAACCCCCGATGTCACCCTCCAACTCATCAACCGTAACGCCCAACGCCTCCTCGCCCTCCGCACCCCCTAGCAACACCATGCGTTCAGCTCCACACACACATCACCCCTTACCCCAAAAAAAATATGACCTCAAATAACACCCCACCCTGCGAACTCTGCTCCCGCCAACTCCCCCTCACCTTCCACCACCTCATCCCCCGCACCTGCCACCGCAACAAATGGTTCCGCAAAAACTTCACCCGCGACGATATGCGTACCCGCGGCCTCCTCCTCTGCCGCGATTGCCACAAATTCATCCACCAACTCTTCACCGAAAAAGAACTCGGCCGCCACTACAACACCCGCACCGCCCTCCTCGCCGTCCCCAAAATAAAACGCTGGGTCGACTGGGCCCAAAACCACCAATAACATCCGCCCCCTCCTCAATTTATGCTATACTATCTCTAACGAAAACCTGACCCGCTTTCGTATCACCGCCTATCCACAACAACTATCGTTCATAGGAGTAAGTTAACCATGCCCACCCTTAACCATGCCCCACGATTTTTATCCGCCATTCTTATCACCCTCACCCTCAACCTCACCCTCCTCTTCCCTCTCATCCCAACCGCACAATCCGCCCCCTCCACCCCACAATCACTCATCCCTAAATTACACCAACTAAAAAACAACCCCCTTCTCGTCCCCACCCCCAACAACCCCTCTTTTTTCCAAGACTTTACCCAACTCCTCGGCTCATCAAATAGCTTCGATATCGCCCTCGCCGACCTCGATATCGACGGCGACCTCGACGCCTTCGTCGCCAATACCGATTACAATACCGTTTGGCTCAATACCGGTGCTGGTGAATTCATCAATACCGCACAAGAACTAGGCGCCAATACCAGTTACGCTGTCGCCCTCGGCGACCTCGACGGCGATGGCGACTTCGATGCCTTCATCGCCAACTATGACAATGGCCCCAATACCGTCTGGCTCAATGACGGCGCCGCCACCTTTACTGACTCGGCCCAATCCCTCGGCTCCGCCTCCAGCACCCACGTCGCCCTCGGCGACCTCGACGGCGATGGCGACTTCGACGCCTTCGTCACCAACGCCACTACCGGCAACACCGTCTGGCTCAACAACGGTGACGCCACCTTCACCGACTCCGCCCAATCCCTCGGCTCCGCCTCCAGCCAACACGTCACCCTCGCCGACCTCGATGGCGACACTGACCTCGACGCCTTCGTCGCCAATAGCAACAACGAACCCAACCAAATCTGGCTCAATGACGGCGCCGCTAACTTCTCCGCCGGCAATAGCTACGGTGCCGAAGACTCCTACGCCATCGCCCTCAATGACTTTAACCAAGACAGTTTCATCGACGCCTTCATCGTCAACAATAACGCCTCCGATGAGGTCTGGCTCAATGACGGTGCTGGTAACTTCACCCAACTTCCCCAAACCCTCGACACCTCAACCGGCCGCGATGTCATCATCGCCGACTTCGAAGGGGATGGTGACTTCGACGCCTTCGTCGTCAACAACAACACCAACCCCAACACCGTCTGGCTCAACCAAGGGGACGGCACCTTTGCCAGCAACGGCCAAGCCCTCGGCCAAACCGATAGCCAAGCCGTCGCCTTCGGCGACCTCAACGGCGACGGTGCCCTCGATGCCTTCGTCGCCAACAGCACCCAACAACCTAACCACGTCTGGTTCAACAATGGTGGTAGCCTCCTCCTCAGCGATGGCCAAGTTCTCGGCAACGCCAGTAGTCAAGACCTCGCCCTCGGCGACCTCAACAACGACAGTTACCCCGATGTCGTCTTCGCCAACATCAACAACCTACCCAACAGCATCTGGCTCAATACCAACACCGGCATCCTCACCTACACCAACCAAGTTCTCGATAACGCCTCTAGCTATGGCGTTGCCCTCGCTGACCTCGACGCCGACCATGACCTCGATATCTTCTTCGCCAACAATCACAACACCCCTAACATCGTCTGGCTCAATGATGGCGCTGGCACCTTCACCGATTCCGGCCAAACCCTCGGCTCCGCCTCCAGCCACGATGTTCAATTAGGCGACCTCGATGGTGACAACGACATTGATGCCTTTGTCGCTAACACCGATAGCCAACCAAACACCGTCTGGTTCAACGACGGCTCCGGCACCTTCACCGATTCCGGCCAAACCCTCAACAACAATAGCACCCAAGCCGTCGCCCTCGGCGACCTCGACAATGATGGCGACCTCGATGCCATCACCGCTAACATCGTCGGCGAAGACAGTTATGTCTGGCTAAACGATGGCGATGGCTTCTTTACCCAATTCGGTGATGCCTTCAGCAATGAATCCTGGTTCGATATCGACCTTGGTGACCTCGACGGCGATGGTGACCTCGACCTTTTCGTCAGCAATTACTATGGCCAACCTAATCAAGTTTGGTTCAACGATGGCCAAGCCAACTTCACCCTCGACACCCAAACCTTCGTCGAAAACTACACCCTCGGCGCCGCCATCGCCGACCTCAATGGTGACACCTACCTAGATGTTTATGTCACCAACCTAGATGGCACCCTCATTTTGTACAACGATGGCGCCGGCCAACTCGAACCGAGTCCCGATACCAGCAACAATCTCTATGGCTACCAACCCGCCCTCGGCGACCTCGACCTCGATGGTGATATCGATATCGTCATCGCTAACGGCTTCAGCACCACCAACGCCGTCTACGTCAACCGCCGTGGCGACCTCAAACCATTCGAGCTGTTTATCACCCACCCCATCAGCACCGCCGCCGCTAACTTCTTCGCCACCCCCCTCATTATCGACAACCAATACATCGACATCCCCTACACGCTTAGCAGTGAATTAGGCCAACCCATTCCTCAAATTCAAGCCTTCTACTCCCTCAACGGCGGCGGCCAATGGCTCCCCGCCGAACCCACAACCTCCACCCAAGTTGTTGACATCCCCACCGAACCAAACATCCTCTTTTTTGAAGATTTTGAAGCCACTGGTACTGATACCTACTTCAACAACACCAGCTCTTTAAATGGCGCACCTCAAATCAGTTATAGTAACACCAACAATGGTAATGGCCGCCTCCGCACCTTAGCTGGCCCCGGCTTCCCCTTCTCTGGTATCAAAGCCGCCACCCTCGACCGTCGCAATCCTGGCCCTGGTGTTACCAACTATCTCATCCTCTCCCTCGACCTCTCCGCCTACAACCCCCTCACCGATACCGTCACCCTATCTTTCGCCTACATGCACCACGGCCAAGAAACACACCCCAATGACAATGTCTGGATCCGTGATAATACCGCCACCAGCCCCACTTGGTTACCACTCTTTAACCTCGACACCATCACTGTCCCTGCTGGCCAATATGTCCAAGCGGAAAATATAGATATCTCTCAAATCCTACTTGATAATGGCCAAACATTCAGCTCCGATATACAAATCAGATGGGGACAAACCGGTTCCGATCAAGCTATCAATTTAACCGGCATCGATGGTTTGACCATTGATGATATCGGTATTTATCATCAACCTAGACACATCTTTACTTGGGATACCTTCGCCAGTGGTCTTTTTGGCCAAGGTGATAACGTCACTTTCCGTCTCGTGGCCTACATGCAACCCCAAGCCGATATCACCGGTACCTACCATTACACCAACTCTGTCCCCTACCCCACACCTTGGCCCCAAACCGATGCCAGCTCTTTCCCCATCCGCGTCCGCGGCACCCAAGTTCAAGTCGTCAGCGGCACAATAAGCAGTAGCACACCCGTAACCAATGCCCTCGTCTATCAACTACCCTCTGGTCAAGAAACGGGTGCCACAACCATCGCCAATGAAGCCAGCGACCAACCCTTTGTCACCGATAGCCAAGGCTATCTCCAAGGCTTTGGCCACATCAGTACCGGTGACCAACTGGTCGCTCTCCTCCCCATCACCACCACCGACAGCTACACCCTCTACTACACCAGCGCCGCCCCCACCACCACCGGCCTCGACATGCACACCGTCACCGACGCTGGCGTCCAAACCCTCTACGTGAACGCCAACAAACCCCTCTACCTTTTCAATTTAGACGTTTCCCTCGAATGGGACGCCACCCTTGACGATATGATCACTGACCTCAGCACCGCCATCCAATACGGCTCCGAAGTCCTCTACGACACCACCAACGGCCAGATGGCCCTCGGCGACATCAACATCTACCACAATCGCGAAAATTGGCACAACGCCGATATCATCATCTACGCCGCCAATGATATCCATCCCAGCGCTTCGATGGGCGGTGTCGTCACCACCCCCACCCACGACATCGGCCTCACCGGCGTCATCACCAACGCCTACCGCCCTGGCCTTGTTCGTATGGGCACCAACTGGGACCCCTACGGCGAAAGCCAATCTGACCTCACCGAAGATTGGTGGAACGCCCTCGCCCATGAACTCGGCCACTACCTCCTCTACATGCCCGATAACTACATCGGCATCGATGACAATGGCCTCCTCGCCACCGACTGCTATGGCAGTTTCATGACCACCAGCTACGATGACGCCTACACCGAATTCCTCCCCAGCGCCGACTGGACCGGCGATTGCCTCAATACCATCGCCAACAAAACCACTGGTCGCCCCGATTGGGACACCATCACCACCTTCTATCCCCTCCTCAACGCCCCCGCCTCCAAAGATGAAAACAGTGGCCCCAGCTTCCTCCCCCTCAACGTCACTACCATCAACGACATTCCCCCCAGCACCACCAACACCAACCTCGAAACCGTCACCAACTACACCCTCCGCAACGCCAGCACCTCCCAAATCCTCACCCTCCCCAACGCCCAAGGCTATCTCCGCCAAACCCAAAACAACGATGACCTCACCGATGACGCCCTCATCCCCCTCGGCATCAGCAACGCCGGCGGCGACCGCCTCAAAGTCCGTGGCGCCTCCATCGGCGACGAACTCTGCCTCGTTGATACCAGCGATCTCCCTTCCTACGTCGGCTGCCAAACCATCAATGGCCTCAACACCTCCCTCAACGTCAACACCTTCGCCAACTGGCAACCAAATATCCTCGTCACCTCCATCACCTCCCAAACGTTAGCCGTCACCGTCACCCAATACATCACCTCCGGTCAACTTAACATCCAAATCATCCCCGCCTACGGCCTCCCCGGTACCGATAATATCATCACCACCACCACCGCCGCGCTCACCGTCATGGACAGTAGTAACACCACCTTCACCGGCCAAATCGACCTCGATTATCTCATTTTTGAAGGCACCGCCCGCATCTGGGTCCCCGATAGCACCCCTTCCCGCCAAGCTTTTGCCGATTTCTCCATTAGTCTCGATGCTTGGGGTGGTGAAAGTGCCATCTGGGGTGGTGAAAGTGCCATCTGGAGCGGCGAAAGCGCCATTTGGAGCGGCGAAAGCGCCATTTGGGGTGGTGAAAGCGCCATTTGGGGCGGGCCGAGTCGGTCGTGGGGCGCCCCCGCTGTCTCCTCCGATGGACAACTCATCATCCTCAATCTCGACGACCCTTACGGCCCCACCGGCATCAGCTCCATGCAGAGCATCAATAGCCTCTCCACCCTGCCCGCTTGGCATACCCTTGTTGGCCAAGCCTACAACATCCAAATCCGTGACGACTTCACCCGCACCGTGACCCGTACCATCGCCATCGACTACCTCCAACGCCAAACCCCTGATGGCTTTGAAAGCACCCTCACCATCTACCACTCCCCCGACTATGGTAATACCTGGAATCGCCTCGACACCACCCTCGACACCGACGAAAACCGCGCCACTACACTCATGGACGCCACCAATCCAGAAGGCATTTACGCTCTGATTGCCACTGTCAAGATGAGCCCCTTTAACACCGGCTGGAATCTGTTTGGCTATCCGATTATGGAAACACGGGCGGTAACCACCGCCTTAGCCTCAATTGATGGCTATTACAATACGGTTTATCATTATGATGCGTATGCGGCCGAGTGGCTTCTCTACGATGCCCCCCTCGCCAAAGATTATCCCGCCTACACCAACCTCGTCAACACCCTCGATAACCTCGAATTCGGCCTCGGCTACTGGCTCTACGCCACCCAACCCATCACTCTCTTCCTCGGCGTCCCCGAAAACAGTAGTTTCGCCCCCACCACCAACCTCTTCACCTTCCCCCCCGCCACCTACTTCGGCCCCGTTACCGCCAGCAGCAACTTCACCCCCACTGCCGGCATGAGTATCGACGCCTACATCAACGATACCCTCTGTGGCACCAGCACCCTCACGGCCCTCAACAGCGACCTCGTCTACACCCTCCAAGCCAAAGCCGATGCAAGCGATAACTGTGGAACCACTGGGGCCACCATCACCTTCGCCATCGACAACCAAACCATCATCACCAGCACCACCAGTTGGGACAGCTCCCAAGCCCAATACCACCCCATCACCGCTGACATTTGCACCGCACCGGCCACCCCCACCCTCACCACCACCCCCACCTCCCTCGACATCATCCTTACTTGGAGCGACGCCGCCGCCGACCAATACGAAGTCTGGCACCACACCACCCCCTACACCAATTCTGGCACCGATTGCGCCGCCGCCAGCAACTGCACGCTCACCACCACCCTCACCTACACCGACAACAACGCCATCACCACCGACACCCTCAACATCTACCAACTCATCGCTACCAACAGTTGCGGCCTCCAAGCCCCCACCACCGAAACCGGCACCTTCACCTACGATCTCACCCCCGGCACCTAACCCCCCTGTAGGTCGTTCGATTTTTAACAAATCGAACGACCTACAAACTAAACCCCCATCCACAAATCCCATAACCGATACGCCAACACATACTCAATCACCATCTCATACTCAAACACCTCCTCCTCCCCGTCAATCTCTAACGTAAACACCACCCGCTCCCTCAACGTCTCTGGCAACGCCTCCGTAAAACTAAAAAAGAACGACGTCGAACAAAACCCCGCCTCCGTACAACTAGAAGTCGAATCAACAGCCGCCGGCTCATACAAATTCCCCGCCTCATCCCGATACTCAACCACCACCGAATCCGGCACCAACGCCACCCCACTCCCCTCGGCCAAAGCAAAATTCATATACCCCTGCCGCCATACCCCCTCCGGCGCACTCTCATACCGATTCATATAATCTGTCATATGCCAAATCTCTACATCCGCCCGCTTCACCGACTCGGCCACCACCACCTCCCGCTCATACAAAGTCGTCCTAAACTCATACCCCTCAACCGGGCCCTCAACCGGGCCCTCAGCCCACCCATTCGCCAGTGCCGGCGAATCCACAAACGCCACCCCATAATTATACGTAGGTATCATCCCCAAAAGAAAAATGCCAACCACCCCTAAAACAAAACACGTAACCACCAAACCAACCAAACCTAATAAAATACGCATAACCTCACCTAATTCCATCGACAGGTTCTGCCGTCAACACCAATCGCTGATTCAACCACCAAAACAGAGCCATCATCATTAACATAAATGTAAACATCACTACCGTATTATTAAAACTCATCGCCGTCGCCCCTGTCAACGCATACAAAAATGACATCGGCACCGACCCCAAACTCGTCGCCACCAACAACTGCCCCCACGACATCGACGACGCCCCCGCCATAATCGCCGTCGTCTCCGCCAACAACGGAATCGGCCGCGTCGCAATCAACGCCACCCCACCCCACCGCGCCAACAGCTCATTAGCCCGCATCATCTCCTCCTCCGTTACCCACCGCCGGATCACCCCCTCACCCCCACGCCCCAAACCAAAACCCACCAACCCCGCCCCCACATTCCCCACCATCGACAGCAACGTCCCCCCCAACACCCCAAACAACGCTCCATGCGCCGTCATCACCAAACTCGACGGTACCGGCAAAAAAACATCAATCACCAAAAAGAAAATACCCAGAACCCCCGCCCGCCCATCCCCCGCCAACAAATACCGTTCCGATTCTGTCAAAAACGGCA
>DATHYN010000505.1:0-6527 GCA_035459145.1 Anaerolineae bacterium
CCCACCACAATCATCACCGTCACTAATAAAAATAATCCAAATCGTTTCATCCCCCTATCTTATCACGCTCCCCCCTTACCCCAAAAGCTCCTCACCTCCCTCTTAATTTCTGAGTCAAAACTCAAAAACCTTGACACACCCCCCAGTACTGTGGTACCATAAATCCATCCTTAACAAATGCTTTCACTATCAATATGCTATTATCAACAATCATTATCGTGAAAGTATCTGGCAGTTGGGTCTCCTACGCCCTCTGCCTACTAAAAAAGCCACTTCACCAGTGGCTTTTTTGTTTTCTCCCACCCTTTACCAAATCGCCACCCTTCCAAACTAAACACCCCACCTCCGCTCACCAACACAAAAAAATCCCCGAAATCCCCAAAATCCGCGTCAAAATCCACCAAACCTAACCAAACCAACCCCCAACTCATCTAACCATATATCTACAACGCACATATCTTTGCCAAATCCCCCCCACCCGTTTATAATCCTCCCCATGAATATTCGACCCTACAATCCCCAAAATGACCGTGAATCCGCCCACCGTATCTGGCAAGAAGTTGGCTGGGTCAGTAGCGACACCGATCTCCAAGCAATGGACATCTTCCTCGATGGCTGTCAAAGTTATGTCACCACCATCAATGATGAAGCGGAATGTCTCGTCGCCGCCACCCCTGGTACCATCCAATATCTCGATGAACGCCTTCCCCTCACCGCTATTATGGCCGTTACCACCAGCCGTATCGCCCGCAAACAACGGCTAGCCAGTCGCTTAACCGCCCACGCTATCGCCCAACAAGCCGCCGAAGGCGCCTACGTCGCCGCCCTCGGCATCTTCGACCAAGGCTTCTATAACCAACTTGGCTTTGGCAACGGCCGTTACGTCATCACCGCCTACTTCGACCCCGCTAACCTCACCATCCCCACCCACCACCGCATCCCCCAACGCTTCACCGCCGATGATTGGCAAGCTATCCACACCGCCCGCCTCAACCGTACCCTCGGCCACGCCGCCTGCAACATCACCTCCCCCAACCAACTCCACGCCGAAATCCTCTGGTCCCCCAAAAGCTTCGGCCTCGGCTACACCGATGACGCCGGCAATATCACCCACCATTTCTGGGCCGCACCCGCCGATGATGTCGAAAACGGCCCCTACCACATCTGGTGGCTCGATTATCAAACCCCAACCCAACTCCGCGAACTCCTCTCCCTCGTCAAATCCCTCGGCGACCAAGTCCGCCTCGTCCGCCTCGAAGAACCGCGTGGCGTCCAAATCCAAGATTTCCTCAACCAACCTTTCCGCAATATCGCCCTCACCAATAAATCAAAATATGAAAACCGCCTCCGCGCCATCGCTTACTGGCAAATGCGTATCTGTGACCTCGCCGGCTGTCTCACCCACACCCACCTCCCCGGCCCCGACCTCCGCTTCAACCTTTCCCTCACCGACCCCATCACCCAATTCCTCCCCGATGATACCCCTTGGCACGGCGTCCATGGTGATTTCACCATCACCCTCGGCCCCACCTCCGCCGCCACCCCCGGCCACACTCCCAACCTCCCCCTCATGACCGCCACCATCAACGCCTTCACCCGCCTCTGGCTCGGCATCCGCCCCCCCTCCGGCCTCGCCATCAGCGACACCCTCAACGCCCCACCCTCCCTCCTCACCGCCCTCGACCAAAAACTACGCCTCCCCACTCCTATCACCGGTTGGGATTTCTAATCCCTCCTAACACACGCCCCCCCAACTACGTCCAAAGTCATCTTTACTGACAAACGGGTTCATAAGGCACCCCTTCTCCCACATACTGCTCCCATTCTCCCTCCGATAACACTTGATTAGCCAATAAACACGCTTGTGACTGCCAATCATCAACATCCATATTAATCGCTGTGATCACATGATACCAATTATCTGGCTTAAAATTAATCCGATGTGGCGCTGAATAAATATACAACCACGACTCTTCTTGATAAAATTTGATTTGTGTGGGTGGATAATCTGTAATATTAGCGTACTCTAAACTACTTACCAACGCACCTGTTTGCAAATCCCAAATATCAACTGTGGGTTTACACCCCATCAACGGACACGTGATAACCCCTAAATAATTAGTACCATTAGTCTGTGGCCACACCTCTAATGCAAACGCCCCTCCTTTATTAATTTCAAACCTTTCCCGCGCTTGTCGTTTTTCACCCTCAATATGCCAAAAGTCAATATTCGCATCTACAACCGTAATAAACCAATCCTCTGTTGGATGAAAAAACAAATTATCAATCTCTTCATCAAATAAATGCGTGACCGGTTCTACAGTTGGATTAGCCCAATCCCATATCGCTATCTCTGAACCTGTTCCATTTTCATCAGATATCGTATCTACATACAAAGTAGCCACCCATGAACCTCTCTCCCCTACAATAAACCGTTCATTTACTTTTTCTTGCGACCACGTTACCACATCTCGCCCATCACTATACCAAACTTGCCACTCATAGGGCCAAAGCTCAACAAACAAAGCATACACATTATTCTCCAATCGACGTAGCGCCAACGCTTTTCCATTTTCTGGCAATGGTGGGAATACCCATCGCTCCCCACTATGTAACTGTTTTAGCTCTGTCTTCTCCTCCAACGCTATCAATTCCATAATATAACCATCAACTGTCAAAAAACCTGTACTACTTTTAGCCTCTCCTGCTCGCCACTCGGCCGATGAAGCGATCATCTGTTGCCACACCGGATTTAGCTTTGGATCAACAAACCAACGTATAACAGTTCCTTCAGTATCAACCGTCACCACAAATTGATTATCTGGTGAAAACAATATCTGTTGACTAATACCAACTGATTGTCCTAATGAGAATGCATTTAACCCATATCCATTTTGCCAAGCCGCTAATGACCATAAATCAACTCGACCATCACTACTTGTTGCTAACCATTGCTGGTCAGAACTAATAGCAACCGCCGTAACGCGCTCAAGATCGCCTGCCAAATAACTGTCCTCATAACTACCATCACTCTTCTTCTGCCATAACCGTACCCCAGTCTGTAACACAGCTACAATAAACTCACCATTATCCGTTGTTATAATTGGTTGCAATAAATAATCATCATTGGTGAGTAATAAAGTTTGCTCCAATATTACCTGTTGCCGCTCCAAATCAAACACATATATTTTTCCACTATTATCAAATATTACCGTTTGTCCATCAGCCAATAAGAGTAAGCTACTATTGATGTCAACACCTGTCAATGAATATGTGTAAACAGAACCACCACTAATAGGTTGAATCCATAGCTCCTCATCAACAGCTGAATATTGCCACAAAAATTGACTACCACGACTAAACCCAAATCGATTAGCTACATTAGGCCATGTCTCAATTGTTCGCTGGCTCAAATCCCATAAGTAAAACTCATCATTAACGTTATAATCAATATATGCAAAATAACGGCCGTTATCCGCAAACACCTGATCATAACTAATCGCCTCACTCATACGATCATACCCCTCATTAACCAACACCTGCTTAACCGGTTTCTCCTCATCTAAATCCCAATACAATAATTGCCGTTCATCACACCATGCCCCATAACCAGGCACAATACAATACACATACAACCGATTCTCTTCATCCATCTTTAATTGAATTTGCTCACTCAAAAAAGATGCGTTTGTCCTGTTTTCTAACCCGTAATCATAAATAACCTGACCCTCATTACGCATAATAGCCGATAATAACACCGATCGTGATGCTGTCGTCTCCGCAACCCCCTGCGCCTCGGCCGCCAATAACATACCCACCGCCACATTCTCTTCAATATAATTATCCGCCAACGCCGCCAACTGCCCCGACAAACTCAAATCCCGTTGCCGTGCCGACCGTCTCTGCTCTACTAACAATTCACTATTCGTCTTACGCACCACATAAAACCCATACAGGGCCAAAACCAACAACCCAACCGCCACACAAGCAAAAACCATCGCTCGTCCAAATAGTTTCTCCGCATTCTCCCGCTCCGTTTTCGCCACCGCTTCTTGCTCTTTCGCCACCTGCCGCTCCGCCATTGCCTGCTGCGCTTTTTCCCTCGCTATATCACGCGCCCTAATCAACTTTTGCCGCGTCTCCCGCTCTTTCTGCTCTTCTCTCTCCCGCAAATCAATACACGCCCGCACATAAACCAATAAATCTTCACTCAAAACCAACTGCTTATCCGCTAAATACCCCTCAATCTCTTCTAATCGGCTTCCTTTATGCACTAACAAATTATCCTTCTCATCCTCAGCCGCCTCGGCCCACTCCTTCTGCGCCTGACGAATCCCATCCCGTAACCGCAACATCGCCCCATACTCCCATAACCACCGTTGCAACCGCGGCCAATATTGCAACAACGCCTCATGCGTCACCTCCACCATCGTCTCCCCCTGACTATTCAAACTCGTCACCACCAACCGTGCCGCCACCAACCGATCGATCAACTTAATCACCGCCTCCGCTTCCTCCTCAGCCGGTATCAAATCACTCTGCGGCACCCTCTGCCGTGTATTACGTCCCACCTGTCGCCCCCCATCATCCACATCCGCCAACCGTGTTAATTGCATAAAAATGTTACGAAACAAATCCCGCTCTTTCCGGCTCGCTAAAGAGCTATAGATCGCATCTGCCGTTTCCGCAATCGCTTGCTTAATCCCCCCTAAATCACGATACGCCTGCGTCCGTAACCATTGCCCATGCCGCCGCTTCCATAACTCCAATAACGTATGCTGTAACAATGGCATCGCTCCCGGCTCCCCAGCTACGTCCGCCAATATCCGCTGACTCAAATCCGCCTCAAAACGTAAGCCCACCCGCCGTGCTTGCTTCTCCATCGCTTGCCGTAACTGATGCGTCGTCATCGGCCCCACCAAGACTTGATACTGTTGTAACCAATGTTTCAACAACGGATAATGTACCGATTCACCCAGAAAGTCAGTCCGCATCGTTATAATCAATTGATGAGCCTTCTGAAAATGGTACAAATAACCGATAAACTGCTCCCGCTTCTCACTATCCGCACATAATGTAAATAACTCTTCAAACTGATCAATTAAAAAGATAACCCCCTCCCCCTTCAAATGTTCTAAATTCTGCGCCAAACGGCTAACCGGATCCTTCCCCGGTGTCATATGCACCAACGGCCACCCATGCTTTTTCTGCAACCTCGGTATCAAACCCGACCACACCAAGGACGATTTACCACTCCCCGATGGGCCCACCACCGCTAAAAACCGATCACGCTCTAGTCGCTCCCCTAACTGTTTAACCAACTTCTCTCGGCCAAAATAAAACTCCTCAAAATCCCCCTTAAACGCCGCCAACCCCGGAAACGGACACCGCTTATCATACGCTTCCAATGCAAAATCCCCCGCCACATGATCAAACCCTACCCCCAACATATCTTCACATAACTGATCAATCCGATCCCGTATCTTATCATACTCTTTTCCCTTCTCTGACGACAATTCTGTCACATCTCTATCTAAATACGGTTTGATCGCTCCCTTAATCTCCCCCAACTCTGGTTCTAGCGATGGTGCCCGCTCGGCCACCACCTCCGCCAACCTCTCTAACCCAAACGCTACCTCCTTATTCGTCAACTCTCGCTCAAACGTATCACTAAATAACGGCCGCCCCCCTAAACGCCCAAACAACGCCGGCACCACCACATCCCCCTGCTTCGCCAATGGCACACACGCCTCCACCAACGCCCGATCTACTTCCCCATGCGCCCGCAACCGCTCATAAAACGGCTTCGTCAACGCCTCCGCCGTCTCCACCGAAATCTGCTCCGTCATCGCCACCACCGCCGGCAAACCCAAATCCCGTACCAACCTCTGCCCCAATCCCCCTAACGCCCCTTCCGACTCCGCCTCCGCCACCGCACTCTCACACGTACACAAAAACGTAAAATGAGGCAACCGCCGCCCCGGAAACTGCTGTAACTGCTCTAAAATCTCTTCCGCAGCTAAATACTCAACCTTTTTCTCCTCCTCATCCACCAAATACAAAATCGTCTCCCCATCTGATTCCCGATACGACCCATGCGCCACAATGTGCAAAATCGTGAACTCTTCATCCCGCAAATATTGCCACAACATCTCTGCCGTCGGCGGCCCCGCCGCCTCCGCCACATGCGCCAACACCGTATGCGGTATATCCGCCAACCCTTCCTTGACCATCTGCAACGTCTTCTCCCCATCAAACCGCGTCAACTCAAACTTATTATCCGCTGGTGGATTAGCTATCACCACCAACGCCTGCAAATCCCGCCGCCCAATCGCCGGAAACTGCCGATCCGTCAAACTGGGCAAATAAAATGAAAACAATACCCGCTGACTCAACCGCAAATGCCGCCACCCACCATTCCCCCCAATCGGCCCACATAACTTCTCCCATCCTAACCCCCTTAAACTTGGCTCCTCAACCACCAACAAAAGCCGTAACGCATCTCCACTCTCCGCCAACGCCTCTTT
>DATHYN010000506.1:0-2530 GCA_035459145.1 Anaerolineae bacterium
CGCCCGCTAACTCCCTCCCCCCCCTTTTTTAGCCGACCTCGCAGGTTTCATAACCATAACCCCACCTCCACCCTACCCTCCCAAAAACCTGCGCAGGTCTCCCCCTAAACACCGCCCACTCATCCCCCCATCTCCCACCCACTCTGCCGCCATCCCAACCGCGCCTTCGCCGCCCCTGTGTCCACATCCGGCATATGCACCTCCACCAACGCCACCACCTCGGCCACCAACCCCTCCACCTCCTCCAACGCCGCCCCCAACTCCAACTCAAACAACCCCGCCACCCGCTCCCTAAAATTATCCGGCTTAATCACCATCTCCTCAATAAATCGCCCCTGACGCTTAAACTGAAATGTCGTAAAATACAACTTATTCAACCCCGCTAAAATACCAATCAACTTCTGCGCCGTCTCCACCAAAATCTGATGATACCAAATCGACGCATCCCGCGTCCGAAAATGTGGCTCTAACCCCCAAATCGCAAAAAAGTGCAGATTATGCACCACCATCGCCCGCCCTAGCTCATCTGGAAAATCCGCAATCCGCGCCTGCCACGCTTCAATATAACGTTCACCATACAACGCCTTACACGCCAATGTCCCCTCCATCGCCTTCTGCGCGCTCGTCGCCACATCCTCACCACCCAACACAAAATCAATCGTCTCCTCCCACGACGTAATCAATGTATGCCCAATCTGTATCTCAATCCCCCGCCACCCAAACGCCTCCGCAAATGAGCCCTCCTCCCGATCACCAATCAACCACCGCCGCTCACCATCACCAAACTTAGCCCGCAACCCATCAAAAACATCCTCCGCCGGCAACGCCTCGCCACGATAATACATCGTCATATCAATATCTGAATACCGATCCGCAATCCCCTTCGCCGCCGAACCCGTAATCATCACCGCCTCCAATGTCGGTATATCAACATAAGCCGCTGTAATCTGCTGCGCTAAACCAATTAAATACGCACTTTCAGGGGTCATTATTTTTTATCCTCCGGTTTCTGTTTAAAAAAGACAACAGTTAAATCATAAAGAGGTGCCTCAATCTCTTCATTCCTCTCCCCCAACTCCGTCACTTCTTCAATCAGCGCCACCAACTTACCATGCATATAACTCAACTGTTCATCCGTCAGTCGAAACGCCTTCTTCGACAAAAACGGATGCCGTGGCGGCACCGCCTCATCTTTATCTCGCGTCGCATACGCTTGTCGAAAATCTTGCGTCGTCTCTTCCAACATCGAATGAAACAACAGATCAGCCGTGTCATCCGGTAAATCAGTCCGCAATAACGGATTAACGATCTTTAATTGCCGCGCCGTGACTTGATAAATCTTTTCCACAATCCCCGCCTCAATATTATGATCAACCACCCGAATCAATTCATGTTTCTCCAACATATTGACATGATAATAAAGTTTCGATGCCGGTATATCCATCTCGGCCGCTATCGCTTTCACCGTCGTCCGCTCCTGCATTAATCGCAAAATGGCCAAACGCCGCTTATCCGCCACCACTTTTATCGTCTCTACATCCTCTAACCATTGCTCCGCTTTCGGCTCATCCATTCAAATTAACTCCACTGATTTAAATTAAATAAATCGATTTAAATTATTTCAAATAGTATAGATGAACAAAACCAGCTTGTCAACTAAGTAATAACGCCTGACCCCCAATCCTCTATAACAACTCACGCCCCAAAATCATCTCCCACCGCGCCACTACCGGCTCAAACCACGCTCGAACAGCCTCATCCACCTCCCCCACCTCGGCCCACATCCCCGCCAACCGCACTCGCCCCGCCGCCACCTCCCCCACTCCCACCAAATCACGCACCTCCGCCAACACCCGCACCACCCGCCGCCCATCCCGCAACACCCCTCTCCCCACCCCCCGAAATAACCACGCCCACTCACTACCCACCCTCCCTATCTCTACCACATCACTCACCTCGGCCAAATCCGCCGCCAACAACAGCAACCGCCCCCTCTGCCCAACCGCCCTCTGCCCCTCATACCGCCACAAATGCAACACACACGCCCGCACCCCCTCCTTATCCCCCTCATACGCCCGACCAATCAAACCCCCCACCCCCGGCACCGGCCACAACAATAGCTCATCCCACCACAACGGTGACCACGCCACCCATCTCTCCGCCCGCCCCACTCGTTCCCCGATTAGATGATACCCCGTATACAAACCATAAAACAAAAGATGGGTCATCCCCACCCAGCCCGCCACCAACCAAACACCTAAACCAACCCACTCACCTTCCAAACCCAACACCACCCCCAGCACCACCAATATCATCCCCCCACTCCTCCCCTTCACATCACCAAAACCAACCAACCACCCCAACACCACCAAACCAACTACCCCTACCTCATGCCAACCACTCATCACCACCAGCAACACCACCGGCACCACCACTCCCAACCAACCACTCACCCAAAATCCTAACATCTCCCCCAACAAATCTGTCACTCCCCACACGATTCCCACCCCCACCACAAAAACGGCCACCA
>DATHYN010000507.1:0-15836 GCA_035459145.1 Anaerolineae bacterium
GAGGGGGGCGGTGGTGGGTAGTGGGGGGGGGATGAGGTGGTTAGCGAGATGTTTTTCGGGGGGGAATTGATGGGGGGCAAAAGCTTGGGCAAAAGTTTGGGCTAAGTGAAGGGGGGTATCAGTTTCTTTTTGCCAGAAGGTGGGGTCAAGGGCGACAACGGTCGCTTGTTGGACGATGAGGGGGATGTCATCGAGGGTGAGCCAGCGGCGGGTGGTGGCGAGGGGGTCATTGATTTCAGCGAGGAGGATGGGGTCGGGGCGGCCGTCGTTATCGTTGTCACTGCCTTGGGCGAAGATTTGGGTGGTTTGATTGAGGGCGGTACCTTCTTGATAGCTGGTGGTGATGGTGTCGAGGTTGGGGAGGGAGTCGGCGGCGGTGGCGTAGAGGGTGGCGAGGGTGAGGGTGGTGGCGAGGAAGAGGAGGATAGGGAGGGCGAGGAGGGTGAAGGTGATGGCGAGGAAGCGGCGGCGGCGGGTGCGGGGACGGCGCCGCGCCTGGCGGCGGGCGCGATGGCGGAGGAGGGCAGGGGTCATGAGGCTTCGGCGATTTCGGAGAGGGTGAGCCAGCGGTCAACGGCCGTTTCTAGCTCTGCTTCAATCGTTTGTAAGCGTTCCGAGAGCTGGCCGAGCCGTTCATAATCGGCCCCGATATTGTTGATATCTTCTTGGAGGGCGGCTTGTTCATCTTCGAGGGCGGCGATTTTGTCTTCGAGGGCGGCGAGTTCTTGTTTTTCGGCCCAGGTGAGGCGGCGTGGTTTGTCTTTGGGGGGTGAGGAGGTAGTGGGGGTGGGTTTCGGTTTGGTGGAGGCGGTTTGGGGGGCTTGTTCGGCGCGGGCGGCGTCGATGTGGCGGCGGTAGTTGCTGTAGGGGGCGGGGTAGCGGGAGCCCATGAGGCCATCTTCGAAGCTGAAGAGGTAGTCGACGTTGCGGTCGAGGAAGTAGCGGTCATGGCTGACGACGATGAGACAGCCGGAGAAGTTATCGAGGAATTGTTCGAGGACGCCCAGGGTGGTGATATCGAGGTCGTTGGTGGGCTCATCGAGGAGGAGGACGTTGGGTTGGGTAACGAGGGTGTAGAGGAGATAGAGGCGGCGGCGTTCGCCGCCGGAGAGGCTGACGATTTTGGCTTGTTGTTGGCGGCGGTCGAAAAGGAACCATTCAAGCATACGGGGGGCTTCGATGCGTTGGCCGTCATCGGTGTGGATGAGGGGGGCGGCGTCGATGATGAAGTCGACGACTTTGCGGTCGAGGGGGAGGTGGCGGCTTTCTTGGTCGTAGTAGCCGAGGCTAACGGTGGAGCCCCAGTTGACGGTTCCTTCGTCGGGGGGGGTGACGCCGGCGAGGATATCGAGGAAGGTGCTTTTGCCGGCGCCGTTGGGGCCGATGATGCCGAGGCGTTCGCCGGGGTTGAGTTGGAAGTCGATGCCGCGGAAAAGTTCGTGGTCGCCGTAAGATTTGCTGAGGTTTTCGATTTCGAGGATGCGTTTGCCGAGGCGGCGACTGGCGAGAGTGAGAGCGATGCGTTGGTCGCCACGGTCGTAATCGATGTCTTGGAGTTCTTCGAAGCGTTGGATGCGGGCTTTTTGTTTGGTGCTACGGGCTTGGGCACCGCGTTGGATCCAAGCGAGTTCGCGGCGGAGGAGATTTTGTCGTTTTTCTTCTTTGGCGGCGAGCTGTTCGTGGCGGGCGGTGCGGAGTTCGAGGTATTTGGTGTAGTTGCCGGGGTAGGCGATGAGTTGGCAACGGTCGAGTTCGACGATTTGGTTGGCGACGCGGTCGAGGAAGTAGCGGTCATGGGTGACCATGAGGAGGGCACTGGGGAAGTTGAGGAGATATTCTTCGAGCCAGGCGATGGAGTCGGCGTCGATATGGTTGGTGGGTTCGTCGAGGATGAGGAGGTCGGCGGGGTCGAGGAGGGCGCGGGCGAGGGCGACTCGTTTGCGTTGGCCGCCGGAGAGGGTGTGGATGGGGTCGTGGAAGTTGGTGATGCCGAGTTGGGTGAGGATAGCTTTGGCGCGGGCTTCGGCGGCCCAACCGTTTTCGAGTTCCATGCGGTTGCTGAGGTTGAGGAGTTTTTCTTGGGCGGCGGTATCGTCGGGGTTGAGGTTGAGGGCGGCCGAGGCGGCTTGGTAGTCGCGGAGGAGGGTCATTTGGGGGGAGGAGCTGGCAAAAATTTCATTGAGAACGGTGTTATCGGGGGCGAGTTGAGGGAGCTGGGCGATGTATTGGATACGGACGCCACCCCAAACGGTGATGTCGCCTTGGTCAGGTGGTTCGAAGCCGGCGATCATGCGGAGGAAGGTGGTTTTGCCACTGCCATTGGGGCCGATGAGGCCGATACGGTCACCTTGATTGATGAGGAGGGAGACGCTATCAAGGAGAAGGCGTTCGCTATATTGTTTGGAGACGTTATCGATACGGACGAGGTTCATGGTAGTAATTATAGCATAGGGGGAGGAGAGGGGGAAATTTGAGGATTTGATTGAGTCAATGACAGTTTTTTGGAGGGAATTGTGACTTGTCGGACTTAGGTTAGTTAGATTTTGTGGCTAGAATTAGGCTAGAGCCAGGGGCGGCATTTAGTTGAAAGAAGGCGAGACGTTCGAGTAAATTAGGTTGAATGGGCATAAGTGGTTCCTTTGAAGTAGGTTGAATTGATAATAATCATTAAAATGTATTTTGGCTTGGTTGTTAATAGGCATGTGATGTTGTGTGATTACGTTCTTGGAGCCAGAGGCGGAGGCCGTTGATGGCCATGATGAGGAGGATGACGTAGAGGAGGGAGATGAAGCGGACGCCTTGGACGGCGTAGAGCCAGATGCCGATGATATCGACGATGATCCAGTAGTACCAGCTTTCGAGGCGGCGTTGGGCCATGAGGAACATGGCGGTGAAGCTCATGACGGTGGTGAGGGCGTCGATAAAGGGGTAGGCGGCGGGGTCGGGGAAGAGGGTGGGGAGGAAGAGGTGGAGGCGGCTGACGAAGAGGGTGAGGAGGATGGTGCCGAGGGCGGTGACGGCGAGCCAGCGGAGGAGGGTGCGGGGTTGGCTGAGGCGGATGTTGAGTTTGTCGGCCTCGGCCGCTTTCTGGCTTTTGTCCCAAGCCCACCAGCCATAGATGCTAGCGCCGAGGTAGTAGATTTGTTCGGCGGCATCGGAGTAGAGGCGGATTTGGTAGAAGAGGAGCATGTAGAGGATGACGGAGATGATGCCAACGGGCCAAGTGAGGATGTTGTTTTTGGAGATGAGCCAGACGGACCAGAGATAGAGGATGGTGCCGATGAATTCGATGTAGCTCATGGGGTAGTCGAAGATGGTGAAGAAGATGGTGTTGACGCTGAATAGGTCGAGGATGTTCATGGGTGAGGTTCCTTATATTTTTACTGATTAATTAAGCCGATGTAAGCGTTGATTAGGGTATTGGTAGGGCAGATTTCTCGACTTCGTTCGGCCCTTTTGTCTGGGGAGAGGTCGTTGTTGGGGTAGGGCGGGCTGTCACTGCGCTCGAAATGACGTTGGGGGTGAGCCAAAGTCAGGTTATGTAGGGGGCGAGGGGGTTTTGGTATTTTTGGTGGCGGTTGAGGATGGTTTGGACGTAGGTGACGCGTTGGTCGAGGGGGCCGGAGAGGGTGTAGTAGGGGAGGTGGCGTTGGGCGAGGTCGGCGCGGATCATTTTTTGGAAGAGTTGACGGTTGGCGTCGCCGGAGCGGTCCCAGGTGTCGTCGTAGGGGATGTCGGTGTCACAGAGGAAGATGAGGTCGTAGCGAGTGGTGGCATTGGTGGCGAGTTGGGCGAGCTCGGCGGGTACGTGGTGATGGTAATATTGGCAAAAGATGGCGGTGGTGAGAGCGTTGGTATCGGTGAAGAGGTAGCGGTTGGCTTGGGTGAGGTGTTGTTGTTCTCGTTGGAGGTGGCCGTGGGCGATGTCGATGAGTTGGGTGGTGGTAAGGCGGCGTTCGATCTGATGTTTTTCCCAATATTCGCGGCCGTATTCAGGCATCCAGACAGTGTGCATGGTTTGGGCCATCGTTTGGGCGATACTGGTTTTGCCGGTGGAGGGGGCGCCGAGGAAGACGACGTTGGTGATGAGGTCGCGGTAGACGAGGGGGTCGAGATGGTGGCGATAGTGGTAGGGATTCGAGCGGATTTTGGTGGCGGAGATGGGGCGTTGATGGCGTTGGGGGTCGACTTGACGGTTGATGGCGTTGAGGGCGCGGCTCATGTGGTCGCCGTAGAATTCGCTGGAGTAGAAGTGGGTGATGGTGGTGGGGCCGAGGATGTTGAGGATGTAATCTTCGTGGGCTTGTTGGATGGCGGGGGTGTTACCGACAGCGGTGGGGCCGTCCCAAGCGAGGATGAGATTGATGTGGGGGTAGAGTTGGCGAATCCAGTTGGCGCGAACGGGGAGGGGGATGTGGGTGGTGTCGGGGGCGTCGTAGATGATGACGGTGAGCTGGTCCATTTCGGCGAGGGCGGTATCGATAACGAGTTGATGCCCTTCATGGAAGGGGGCGTATTTGCCGAGAGTGAGGCCGTGGGTGGTCATCGGAACGGGTTAGGGAGCGACGGTGAGCGCGGGTAAGGTGGCGAATGAACTGCCATCGGGACGGGTGAGGCGGGTGCCGGAGAGACGGTCATAGAGGCCGGTGATGCTGGTGTAGGTAGCGGGTGGGGTATCGGGGGGGAGCCAAAAGTCGTGGATTTGGATGATGTAATCGCCGGCTTGCCAGCTCCAACTGGGGGCGGCGAGGAGATCGGTTTGGACGCGGATGGTGTCATCGGGGTTGAGGATGTGGGTGAAGATGTTGATGTCGGTGGTGTTGATGGGGGGGACGATGGGGCCGAGGCGGGCCGGGTTGGTGACGGGCCAGACGGTGATGAGTGGGGCGACGCTGTTGGGGGGATAGGTGGCGGCGGTCCAGGTGGCGTGGTAGAGGGTGACGGCGTCGTTGAAGTTGGCGTCGATGGAGGGGGCGGGGGGAATGAGGGGGGTGGGGTTGATTTGGTAGAGGTTGAAGTGGGGGTCGAGGTCGGTGGGGCGCATTTCTTGTTGGGCGAGGGAGGTAGCGTGGAGGGTGAAGAGGGGATGAAGGGGGGTGGCGGCGGAGCTAAGGAGGTGGAGGGGATTGTTTTTATCGGGGAAGACGAGGGCGGAGCGGGCATCGAGCCAACGGCCGTTGCGAGCTAAATCTTGGTCATAGACAAGGGTGATGGAGGGGTCGTGGGCGGGGCCGGGGTAGACGGTGGAGACGGCATCGGCGGGGGGGAAACCGTTATCGGCTTGGTTGAAAGCGAGCATATTGACGAGGGTGGGTTGGTAGGCGGCGCGGACATCGGGATTTTGACCCCAGGTGATGAAGTAGTCGTAGGTGGTGATGAGGGTGATAAGGGCGAAGATAAGGACGAGGCTGGGGGTGGCTAAGGGGGGGCGTTTACGGTGGATCCAGCCGCAGACGGGTTGGAGGCCCAGGGCGGCGATGATGTAGATGACGGGTTGAGCGCCCATGTTGCGGGTGGTGTTGGCGGTGGGGCCGGTGATGAGAGAGGGGGCGAGGCCGACGAGGAGCCAGATGGCGAGGAAGGCGTAGAGGGGGGAGCGGCGTTGGGGCCAGAGGGTGGCGAGGCCGAGGAGGAAGAAGGCGGCGGTGATAAAGTCGAGGGTGGGGCGGCGGTTGACGTTGTAGGCGAGGAAGCTGTCGCCTTGGCCGGGGACGACGAGGGCGAGGAGAGCGCCGGTGGTGTTGTTGAGGATGGGGCGGGGGTCACCACGTTGGAGGGCTTGGAGGGGGCCGTCGAGCATATCGAGACGGGTGGCGACTTCGGGGTGGTTGTTGATGTAGACGAACATGGGGATGACGAGGAGGCCGGCGAGGAGGAGGCCGGCGAGAGTGGGCCGCCACAGTTTGGAGAAGAGATGGCGGTTGGCGGGGAAGATGAGGAGGTAAAGGAGAAAGGCGGGAAAGATGAGCCAGAGGATGCGGGCGGCGAGGTAGTTGTGGAGGGTGAGGGTGATGGCGACGCCGAAGGCGAGGGTAAGGGACGTTTGGGTGCGGGAGGTGATAGTTTGTTGGGGTTGGGTGTGGCGGCGGATGAGTTCGGTGAAGGGGAGTATGGCGAGGAGGGTGAGGAAGGGGAGGAGGCCGACGCGGAGGGCTTGGCGGCTGGTGGCGAGGGGCCAGAAGTTGAGGCCGAGGAAGGCGGCGGCGGTGAGGGCGGTGGTGGGGGTGAAGTGGCGGCGGGTGAAGGCGTAAGTGGCGGCGACGGTGAGGGTACCGGCGTAGGCGGTGACGAGACGGAGGGCGAGGATATTTTCGCCGACGGCGGCCATGAGGGCAGCGACGGTGTAGCTGTAGAGGGGTTCGCTACCGTAGTTGAGGGGAAAGTAGAAGAGGAGGATGCCGTCGAGGATGCCGATGGCTTCGCGGCCGTGGTTGGCTTCATCGTGGGTGAGGCCGGGGGGGAGTTCGGTGAGGAAGGCGACGCGGAGGGTAAAGGTTACGAAAAGGAGCCCGATGAGGGTCCAACGGTGTTGTGAGCGGGTCATTGGGTGGAGATGTCTGGGGTGAGAAGCGATTGGGGGCGGTCGTCTTTGTAGGCGACAGCGAAGACTTCCCGTTCGAAGAACCAGCGGAAGGGGGGGATATTGAAGGCGATGTGGCGCATACCGGCCATGACGATATTTTCTTGGCGATTTTGGGGGGGGGAGTCGAGCCAGACTTGGCTATTGAAGCCGGCTTGTTTGAGGGCGCGGCGCATACTGAAGAGGTCTTGTTCGTTGACGTGGACGTGTTGGTTAACGGGGGTGATGGCGCGGGGGTCTTTGGGGTATTTATCGCCATCGCCCATGAGGGTGCGGATGCGGCGGACCCAGGGGTAGGCGTAGGTGTCGTACCAGCGGTTGGGGGCGGTGTGGATGATGAAACGGCCGTTTGGCTTCAAAATACGGCGAACTTCGAGCATGGCGTGTTGGAGTTCCCAAGGGTAGAGATGTTCGACGACGTCGAACATGAGGATACGGTCGAAATATTCGGTGGGGAAAGGGAGTTTTTTAGCATCAGAGAGGCAGACGCCGGCTTTGATCTCTTGGTGGGGGTTGGCTTGGCGTTCGGCGGCGATGACTTCGCGGCTCATGCGGGCGGCGACGGGGGCGTAGTCGATGCCGTAGGCTTCGATGCCGAGGCGCATACAATGGCGGATAATTTCGCCACGGCCACAGCCGACATCGAGGAGGCGCATGCCGGGTTGGACGTCGGCGGCTTTGAAGGCGTCGCGGAGGCGGCGGGAGAGATGTTGGCCTTCGGAGTCGATGAAGACATCGAAGCCTTCACAGGCGGTGAGAAAATATTCTTCGGTGTATAAAGATGGGGGGAGAGATTGTTTTTCGTCTTGGTTACTCATAGTTTTTTTGTTTGGTGGTAAGAGAATCCGTTATCGGTTGGTGTGATAAGTTATTAAGATAAACAACTTAGGTGAGATTGATAAGGGATTAATCAATAAATTTTTAAAAATAGGTCAAGATGTTTGACTTATTGGGAACGCATCGTTAGAATCATTCTTTGGTATTATTATCTATTGTATATGAAAGTGGATAAAGTGAGAAAACAAAATCTATTTTTGGGGTAATATAGATGGGGATTGGCGGTTTGTTAGCGTTAGATTTATGGGTTAGATTTTGTTTTTTAATTATAGTGTGGAGAGAGTAAGATGAGAATTGTCATCGATGCCATGGGCACGGATGAACGTCCGGGGCCAGATGTAGAAGGGGCGGTTTTGGCTGCTAAAGAGTTTGGTGATGAGATTATTTTGGTGGGGGATGAAGCTCGGGTGAAGCTGGAGCTGGATAAGCATGAGACAGCGGGGTTGAAGATTGAGTTGGTACATGCGGCGGATGAGATTGAGATGGATGAGAAGCCGCAGTTAGCGATTCGGAAGAAGAAGAATTCCTCGATGCATGTGGGGATGAATTTGGTACGTGATGGGCAAGCGGATGGGTTTGTGACGATGGGGAATACGGGGGCGGTGGTGGGGGTGGCGACGTTGCAGACATTGAAGCGGATTCCGGGGGTTTTGCGACCGCCGTTATCGGCGATTTTTCCAGTGGCGTCGCGGCCATTGTTGTTGGATATTGGGGCGAATGTGGATTGTAAGGCGGAGCAGTTGTTGCAGTTTGGGATTATGGGAAGTATTTATATGGAGTTAGCGATGGGGCGTGAGCGGCCGCGGGTGGCGTTGATGTCGACAGGGGAGGAGGATGGTAAGGGGAGTTTGGCGGTGCGGGAGGCGGCTGATTTATTAGCGGACAGTGGGTTGAATTTTGTGGGGAATATTGAGAGTAAAGAGTTTTTTGCGGATGGGGCGGATGTGGTGGTGGCGGATGGTTTTATTGGGAATGTGGTGATGAAGACGGCCGAGGCGGTGACGCGGATGATGTCTGATATGATTCGGGACACGGCGATGGAGAGTTGGCGGACGATGTTGGGGGCGGCGTTAATGCGGCCAGCGTTCGCTAAAGTGCGGGATAAAGTTAACCCGTTTGAGGTGGGTGGGGCCCCGCTTTTAGGGGTGAATGGGGTTGTGATTATTGGACATGGTCGTTCTAATGGTTATGCGGTGAAACAGGGTGTGGGGCAGGCGCGACGGGCGGTGGAGCAAGGTGTTGTGGAAGCAATTCGAGTGGGGATGGAGGCGCGTGAGGAGCGCGACGAGGCGTAATTTCATAAATAATCGTGACCAAAAGCGTTAGTTGGTCTTAGTGCAAGAGAGAGAAATATGACACGTTTAACGGATAGCAAGGGTCGGCCCCGGATTGTTATTACAGGTATGGGGGCGGTGACGCCTTTAGGAAATACAGTAGCGGATAGTTGGGAAAGTGTATTGATTGGTCGGTCGGGGATTGGGCCGATCACTAAATTTGATTCGGAACCATTTGCATGTCGAATTGCGGGGGAAGTACGGGGATTTGAAGCAAAAGATTATATGCCATTTAAGGAAGCGCGGCGCATGTCTTTTGCGTCACAGTTGGCGGTAGCGGCGTTTCAGATGGCGATGGATGATTCTGGTTTGGGCGAGCATGTGCCTAATTCGGAGCGGGCGGGGGTTGTTATTGGAACGGGGATGGGTGGATTTGAGAAGGCTGATGAGAATATGTTGGCTTTTCGGCGGGGCGGGGTGAATAAAGTGAGTCCGTTTGCGATGACGAGTTCATTGGCGAATATGCCGAGTCATCATGTGAGTGTAATGGCGCAGACGCATGGGCCGATTACGACGGTGGTATCGGCGTGTGCGACGGGGACGCAAGCGGTAGGAGAAGCATCGGAGATGATTCGGCGCGGGGTGGCGGATATTGTGATTACGGGTGGGGTTGAGGGGTTGGTGCATGAGGGGGCGATGGCTGGTTTTTCGGCGATGCGGGCGTTGTCGACGGCGTATAATGATACGCCGGAGAAGGCGAGTCGGCCGTTTGATAAGACACGGGATGGCTTTTTGTTAAGTGAAGGGGCGGGGATTTTGATTATTGAGAGTTTGGAGCATGCGTTGAACCGGGGGGCGCATATTTATGCGGAGGTTTTGGGGCATGCCTCATCATCGGATGCGTATCATGTGGCGGCGCAGGATCCGGAGTCAGCGGGGGCGGTGCGGGCGATGCGTTGGGCGGTGGAGGATGCGGGGTTGAAGCCACATGATGTGAGTTATGTGAATGCGCATGGGACGTCGACGCCGATGAATGATGAGTCTGAGACGCGGGCGGCAAAGATTTTATTTGGGGAAGAGGCGTATAATATTCCGATGAGTAGTACGAAGTCGATGATGGGACATGCGATGGGTGGGTCGGGGGCGATTGAAGCGATTTTCTGTGCGAAAGCGATTGAGAATCAGGTTTTGCCACCGACGTGGAATTATGAGGTGCCGGATCCGGTATGTGATTTAGATTATGTGACGGAGGGGCCGAGGGAGACGGAAGTGAATGTGACCTTAAGTAATTCATTTGGTTTAGGTGGGCAAAATGCGTGTTTGGTTTTAGGTAAATGGATTGCGGAAGGTTATGATTAATATTATTGATGAGCAACGTGTGGCTCGTATGCAGACAGTTAGCCGGCGGGTTAGTTTGGCTGGGTTGGCCTTTTTGATTGGTGGCTTATTGTTGTCGTTTACGGATCGGTTTAATAGCACAGAATTTTTCTTTATTCAGACAGTGGCGTTATTGGGGGGCTGGGGTATGGCGCAAGTGGGGATTTATTATGCGCATCGGTATGTGAGTTCGCCACGGCCGGATGAAGTTTTAGCGCAATCGTTGCGCAAAGCGGTGCCGCAGGGGCGGTTGTATCATTATGTATTGCCGGTACCGCATGTGTTATTAACAGCAGCGGGGCCGATTGTGTTGATTGCGAAATATCAGGGGGGGGAGATTTGGGTTGAGAATGATAAGTGGAAGCAGAGTGGGGTAGGGATGGGGAAGTGGTTTGGTCAGCAGGGGGTGGGTAATCCGACGCAAGAGGCGTATTATTTTGTGGATAAATTAGATAGGTATATAAGGAAGAACGCGCCAGATTTGGAGGCGGAATTTCCGATTGGGGCGATAATAGTCTTTACCCAACCGGGCTTAAAAGAGTTGGATTTGGAGGGGTCATCGATACCGGCGATGCATGCGAGCAAGTTGAAGAAATATTTGAAGAAGCAAGGGTTAGGGGAGCCGTTGCCGGCCGAGGTATATGAGCGTTTGCGGGAGATGTTTGATGAGGCGGCGGGTAAGTTGGTGTAAGAGTTCGTTAAAGGTGGGGAGGGTTGTATTAAACTTATTGATTTTAGGAGGCGAAAAGGATGCCAGCGGCGAGATCGGTATTAGATAAGGAAATAGCGAAATTAAACGATTATATTTTGCAACTGGCTAGTCTGGTTGATGAAGCGGTGCATAAGGCGATTATGTCGTTGAAGCAGCGTGACACGCAGATGGCGCAGAGTGTGATTGATGGAGATGAGGAGATTAATCGGATTCGGTATCAGGCCGAGGAGGAGATGTTGCGGATATTGGCGACCCAGTTTCCGACGGCGACTGATTTGCGGCGGGTGGTAGCGGCGGCACATGTGGCGGTGGAGTTAGAGCGAATGGGGGATCATGCGTCAGGGATTGCGAATTTAGTATGGCGATTGGAGGAGTTTGAGGATTTAACTTCTTTGCATCAATTACCGAAGATGGCGAAACGAGCGCGGGCGATGGTGCAGGATAGTGTTGATACATTTATGCGTGGGGATATTGAGAAAGCGTGGGCGCTGATTAAGCGGGATATCAAGTTAAATGATCAATACGCTAGTTTGTTTGATGAGACGATTCAGGAGATGCATGATGAGTATGTGCATCAAGCGACTTATTTGTTGTGGGTGGGACATAATTTAGAGCGGGTGGGGGATAGGGCGACGAATATTGCCGAGCGGGCGATATTTGCCTATACAGGAGATATGCCCAATGTATGACAAAAAAATAGCAAATTTTGACCAAAACTCAATTATCATTTAGAATCGTAAGTTGGATGTTTGTAGCGATAAACATTATCAAAACAAACAATTTATTGATGCTGGTTCATATTTTCAAGGGATTTACCCTTTACCGGCATTAAACTAAATATTATCAACATTTAATATTGAAAATATGCCGTTTAATGCTTGGAAGTTGTTAATTTAAAAGTATAAAATCTTTTGATTAAACAACTTACGCCGTAAATATTAACCAGTTGTTTTAGTAACTTATTTATTCTGAGGAGAAGGATAATGAAACGTTCTCTATGGCTTCGCACCCTCTTAGCGCTTGTATTAGCGTTTTTGTTGGTTGCTTGTGGTAGCGGTTCTGATGATACCGATACCAATGATACAGGTGATTCTGGTAGTGATAGTGGTTCTGCTCCAACCGCTATTCCTGCGGATGAGCTAGAATGTACAGATGATATTGGTTGTGTAGAAGTGGCTCCTGGTGATCCGATTAACGTGGCTTACATGTTGACCGTATCTGGGGATACCGCTTTCTTAGGTGAAGATTCCCGTGGTGGTATTGAAATCGCTTTTGCTGACCGTGGTAATGAATTATTAGGTCATGAATTACAATTGACCGGTGAAGATTCTGGTTGTAGTGCTGATGGCGGGGCAACGGCGGCCCAAGCTGTGGCGGCGGATTCTTCAGTAGTGGGGATTATTGGGACGAACTGTTCCAGTGCAGCGACGGCCGCGGCCCCTATTATTAGTGAAGCTGGTTTGGTGTTGATTTCCCCATCGAATACAGCGCCAGCTTTGACGGATGATGGTCCTGATGGTACATGGTACCCAGGCTATTTCCGGACGGCACACAACGACAAGTTCCAAGGTCGTGTGGCGGCCGAGTTTGCCTACAATGAATTAGGGGCGCGTACAGCGGCCACGATTCATGATGGTAGCCCTTATGCTGACCAATTACAATTGGTATTTGCAGAAGCTTTCCAAGCGTTGGGTGGTGAAGTTGTATTCCAAGGTTCTGTGAATGTTGAGGATACGGATATGGTACCGGTGTTGACCAGCGTGGCCGCTGGTGCGCCAGACGTGTTGTACTTCCCAATTTTCGAACCAGCTGGTAACTTCATTGCGTCCCAATCCCGTCAAGTTGACGGTTTGGAAGAGACGATATTGATGGGTGCTGATGGTTTGTTGGTTGATGGTTTCCCTGAAAATACGGGTGAAGCAGCTATCGGTATGTATTTATCGGGCCCTTATATCAGTGGTGCTAGCTATGATGATTTCTTAGCGAAATGGGAATCCCAAATTGGTGGCGTACCACCTAGCGGTTTCCATGCGTTTGCTTATGATGGTACCAACATTTTGTTGGATGCGATTGAGCAAGTGGCACAAGTTGGTGATGATGGTACGGTTTTAATTGGTCGTCAAGCGTTGCGTGATGCGATTACAGCGACCAGTGGTTTCAATGGGTTGAGTGGTAACTTGACTTGTACCCCAACTGGTGACTGTGCGACTGGTGAAGCGTTGGCTATTTTCGAGTTGACCCAAGCTGAATTAGATGGCAATTGGCCACCAACCGCTGTTTGGGCACCAGGTGGCACACTTGATGGTGGTAGCGATGCTGGTAGTGATGATGGCGACCCAGTCAGCATGGAATGTACAGATGCTATTGGTTGTGTGGAAGTGGCTCCTGGTGATCCGTTGAACGTGGCTTACATGTTGACCGTATCTGGGGATACCGCTTTCTTAGGTGAAGATTCCCGTGGTGGCATTGAAATCGCTTTTGCTGACCGTGGCGGCGAATTATTAGGTCATGAGTTGTTCTTAGTTGGTGAAGATTCTGGTTGTAGTGCTGATGGTGGGGCGACGGCGGCTCAAGCTGTGGCGGCCGATTCTTCAGTGGTAGGGATTATTGGGACGAACTGTTCCAGTGCGGCGACGGCAGCGTTGCCGATTATCAGCGATGCTGGTTTGGTGATGATTTCCCCATCGAACACAGCACCAGCTTTGACGGATGATGGTCCTGAAGGTACTTGGTTCCCAGGTTACTTCCGGACAGCACACAACGACAAATTCCAAGGTCGTGTGGCGGCTGAGTTTGCCTACAATGAATTAGGGGCGCGTACAGCGGCGACGATTCATGATGGTAGCCCTTATGCTGACCAATTACAGTTGGTATTTGCAGAAGTGTTCCAAGAGTTGGGTGGTGAGATTGTATTCCAAGGTTCTGTGAACGTTGAGGATACGGATATGGTGCCAGTATTGACCAGTGTGGCCGCTGGTGCGCCAGACGTGTTGTACTTCCCAATTTTCGAACCAGCTGGTAACTTCATTGCGTCCCAATCCCGTCAAGTTGACGGTTTGGAAGAGACGGTATTGATGGGTGCTGATGGTTTGTTGGTTGATGGTTTCCCTGAAAATACGGGTGAAGCGGCCGTGGGTATGTACTTATCGGGCCCCTATATCAGTGGTGCTAGCTATGATGAGTTCTTAGCGAAATGGGCCGACCAAATTGGTGGCGTACCACCTAGCGGTTTCCATGCGTTTGCTTATGATGGTACCAACATTTTGTTGAATGCGATTGAGCAAGTGGCGCAAGTTGGTGAAGATGGGACGCTCATCATTGGCCGTCAAGCATTGCGTGATGCGATTACAGCGACCAGTGGGTTCAATGGGTTGAGTGGTAACTTGACTTGTACGGCAACTGGTGACTGTGCGACTGGTGAAGCGTTGGCTATTTTCGAGTTGACTCAAGAAGAGTTAGATGGGAATTGGCCACCAAACGCAGTTTGGACACCATAGTTCAGAGATAAGATGCATTTCTGTGCGTAATTGCCGGTAGTGCGTTAGAATAGGGACAGGGGCTTGTAAAAGTGTCTGTCCCTATTTTTTTTGTAGCATTATTCATCAGTTTCGGAGTAAAGAAGTCGTTACGTAAAGATAATTTTGAGACGATTTGTTTACACCAGATCACGAAAAGAGGCTCCATGGGTTTAGAACAATTAAAAAAACTATCTTGGGTCGATCTAGTT
This sequence comes from Anaerolineae bacterium, assembly GCA_035459145.1. Lineage (GTDB taxonomy): Bacteria > Chloroflexota > Anaerolineae > Promineifilales > Promineifilaceae > DATHYN01. The sequence goes on from DATHYN010000507.1 coordinate 14,508, forward strand.
TTATGGCTGATACGTATTGTCGTATTACTTTTGGTGGTGATAGGGTCTTATAACACGTTATCATCAGGCAAGTATGAGCTTAGTGTCTGGATTGATTTGCTTATTAATGGGTTAGCGCAGGGGAGTATTTATGCTTTAATTGCGTTAGGATATTCATTAGTGTATGGTATTTTGTTCATGATTAACTTTGCTCATGGTGAAGTGTTCATGGCGGGGGCGTTTACAGCCTTTTTTGTAGCGGAAGCGTTAAATAGCAGTGGTTTTTTGAACAGCAATCCGTTTATTTCGTTCATTATTTTAATGTTGGTATCGATGGGGACGTCGACGATTATTGCGGTTTTGCTGGAGCGGATTGCGTATCGGCCGTTGCGGGATGCGCCACGATTAGTGCCATTGATTACAGCGATTGGGGCCTCGTTCTTTTTGCAACAGACATTTCGTGGTCTGTATGGCTCTAATTTCCGGGCATATCCGGAATTTGAGGCGTTGCAAGGGGATATTATGATTGGGAGTGTGGGGTTGCCGATTAGTAATGTAGTGGTGATTTTGGCAGCGGTGGCGATGATGGTGGGGTTATATATTTTTGTGGAGCGGACGAAGACAGGGAAGTCGATGCGGGCGGTGGCCGAGGATAAAGAGATTGCGGCATTGATGGGGATTGATGTTAACCGCGTGATTGTGTTGGCCTTTGTGATTGGGGGGATGTTAGCGGGGGCGGCGGGGGTGTTTAATGGTATTTTTCGGCCGCAGGGGGTGGCGTTCCGGATGGGTTTTATTCCGGGGTTAAAGGCGTTTACAGCGGCGGTGTTGGGGGGGATTGGTAATGTGCCTGGAGCGATGATTGGTGGTATTTTCCTTGGTTTGGTGGAAGGGATTGCGCCAAACTTGGTGTTAGAGGGGTTGGGGTTTGAAAGTGCCAATCAGTTGCGCGAAGGTATTGCTATCGTGATGCTGGTGGTTGTTTTGATTTTCCGCCCAACAGGTATTTTGGGTGAGCGGTTGTCAGAAGAAAAGACATAAGCGGGATAGAGGAGAACTATGAGACCAACAGATGCAAATGAAGCCCGTCGATTAGCGGCGCGTTATGGATTATATGGGGCAGGGGCATTGATCTTAGTCTGCCTGATTGGGATGGTGGAGGAGTTTAATAATCGGTACATTATTCGTGATGTATTGACTGTGGGATATACATTTATTGGGTTGATTGTGGTGTTTATGGGGTATTATATGGCCAAGCAGGTTGATGTGGCTTATAACCCAGCCCATTTACAAGATAAAGTGAGTGTGCGGCCATACGCGTTGCAAGCGGGGGGGATTTCGGGATTGGTG
>DATHYN010000508.1:0-6592 GCA_035459145.1 Anaerolineae bacterium
TCTGGTTGCCACCTCTTCCTGACCCTGACCCTGTCATTGCGTCTTGGAAACAATTTTACCGACCTAGGTTTGAGCTTAGGTCATTGGAGATGTTATGATGTTGTCAAGGTGCTCAAATGTTAATTTTGTCAGTCAATCAGCTTTTAGTTTAACAACTTCAACGTATTAAATTTTCAAGATCAACTGTCGACAATATTTAGTTTAATACACCCACACACAATCACAACAGCAAATCCCACACTCCCCCAGCTACACCCCATCCAAACACTTACCCCCACATATACGTTTTTATTTCTGCCACCCCCCACCATCAAAAAACAACCTTCCCCGCTCGATTTCGCCTATCTTAATGCCATTTCCTAACATGACATAACATAACCAATACCAATTCCCAATCTCTTTTCTTTTCTTCTCTCTGGTAACCCCCGCCAATTTAAAATTCACGCCATTTTCATCCCCAAAAACCCTTGCCCTCCTATCTCCCCTATGCTATAATCTCAGCACTCGACTACCATATGCGGGGGGTACCAAGACCCAAGCACCCATATATGGGGGTAAAAAACCAAAAACATCCCACTGCCTGTCAGTGGGAATTTTCATTCTGCCTGCTGGAGGTTTAATTTGAATTGTCCACATTGTGATAACCATAAAACCCGCGTCTTGGATACAAGTCACGATAACCGTGGCGGCATCCGCCGCCGCCGTGAATGCCAACAATGCGATCAACGTTTCACAACCTATGAACGGCCAGTTCTAACCACACCCCTCCTCATCAAGCGGGATGGTACACGAGAAACTTTTTCCCGCGAAAAGCTTCTCAATGGCTTACGCGTCGCTTGTGCCAAACGCCCTGTCGCCGCCGCCGAAATGGAACGTATTGTCGGTGAAGTTGAAGCCGAACTACAACGCTTGGGACGGGCGGAAGTCTCAAGTCGCTCAGTGGGAGATCGAGTCATTAGCAAGTTGAAAGAGGTTGACGAAATCGCTTATGTTCGCTATGCCATCGTTTATCTACGATTAGGTGATCTAGAATCAATTCGTAACGAAATTGATAAATTACTTGTCAGTTAAATCGATCCGATAGCGAACAATTGATGTCTGTTGAACATTTTTTAACCGTTGGTATATGTAGATTTCAAATAGTTCAATCATCATAAACTTCAAAACTTATCCCAGAACTTGCTAACATTTACGTAACCGCCACTCTTTATTCATTTTAATTCTATACAATCGAAAGGGGATTTTTTATGTCGCAATCTTCACCAGCAGTAACACCTAATATTGTCACGTCCGCTGAGGACAAACTATCACACAAAAATGGGGAAAATGGAAATGGCCATTATTCCAATGGCCACCAAAAATTAGTCACCAAGGTCGCCTTACCTACCAATATCGTTAAACGGGACGGTCGTGTCGTCCCCTTCGATATCACCCGTATCGAAAACGCCTTGCACCGTTGCTTCGATAGCTTTGACAAAGAACCAAAAACAGATGTTGCTGAACTAGCCCATCAAGTTGTTAATGTCGTTGCCGTCAAATTTGATAACCCAACTGTCGAAGATGTCCAAGATACGGTTGAAATGGTACTGCAAGCTGCCGGTGAATTTGAAGCGGCTAAACGATACATCCTCTATCGTGCTGAACACGCCAAAATGCGTGTCGCCCGCCCTGTCCCCGATGAAGTCCGTGACGCTTTTGCCCAATCCGATAACTACTTCCCCACCCAACTGCAAAAGTTCCAATTCTACGACAAATATTCCCGCTTCAACTACGACCTCGGCCGCCGCGAAACATGGGTCGAAACGGTGAACCGCGCCGTCGCCTTCCTCCGCGAACTGTCCGCGGACCGTTTGCCTGATGCCACCTACGACCGCGTTCGCCAAGCCATTCTCGAAATGCGGGCCATGCCCTCGATGCGCTTGCTCGCTATGGCCGGTCCCGCCGCCCGCCGTAACCACATCGCTATCTACAACTGCTCCTATATGCCCGTCGATAGCATCGACTCTTTCGTCGAAGCCCTCATCATCTCCATGAGCGGTTGCGGTGTTGGCTTCTCCGTCGAACGTCAATATGTTGAAAAATTCCCCCGCATTATCCGCCAAAGCGGTAATCAAGCCAGCTACTACGTCATCGAAGACTCTTCTGAAGGTTGGGCCGAGGCCGTTCGTGTTGGCCTTGATACCTGGTTTGCTGGCGAAGATGTCAACTTTGACTACTCTTTCATCCGCCCCGCTGGTGCCCCACTCCGCACCAAAGGTGGCCGCGCTTCTGGTCCTGAACCATTGCGCAAAATGCTCGACTTCGCCCGCAAAACAATTCTCGCCCGTCAAGGTAGTTTCCTCCGCCCCATCGACGCCCACGATATTATGTGCGCCATCGGTGATGCCGCTGTCTCTGGCGGCGTCCGCCGTACTGCCATGATCTCCCTTTTCGATTATGACGATATCGAAATGCGTTCTTGTAAAAATGGTGACTTCGCCCGGCACAATAGCCAACGCTGGAATGCCAACAACTCCGCTGTCTGGCCGGAACGTCAACTCACCCAAACTGAAATTATGCGCTTTGTCCTCGATATGGTCGAATCGGGCCGTGGCGAACCTGGTATCTTCAACCGTCGCGCTGCCATCGACAATCGCCCTGAACGTCGCTTAGCCGCTGAGTTTGGCACCAATCCTTGTGGCGAAATCATTTTGCGCCCCTATCAATTCTGCAATCTCACCAGCGCCGTCGCCCGTACCGATGACACCTATGAATCGCTCAAAGATAAAGTCGAAGTGGCCGCTATCATCGGTACCATCCAATCGATGGCTACCCACTTCCCCGGCCTGCGCCAAGAATGGATCGATAACTGCCGCGAAGAACGTCTCCTCGGCGTCGACCTTAATGGCCAACTCGATAGCCCCTTGGCCCAAGACCCACAAGTTCAAGAAAAATTGCGCCAAGTCGCCATCGATACCAATCGCCAAACCGCGGAAATCCTTGGTATCAACCCCTCTGTCTCCATCACCTGTGTTAAACCCTCTGGTAACTCCTCCCAACTTCTCAACTCATCCTCCGGCCTCCACCCTCGCTGGGCTCCCTACTACATCCGCAACGTCCGTGTTGGCGCTCACACCCCCATCTTCAAAGTCCTCCGTGATGCCGGTGTCCCCATGGACCCCGAAAATGGCCAAACCCCAGAAAATGCCAACACGTGGGTCATCCATTTCCCTGTCAAAGCCCCCGAAGGTGCCATCACGCGTAAAGACCGTACCGCGTTGCGCCAATGTGATTACTGGCTCCAAAACAAATTGCACTACACCGAGCATAATCCCAGCGTAACCATCACCTACCAACCCGATGAAGTGATCGATATCATTAAATGGATTTGGGAAAATCAAGATCGTATCGGTGGCATGGCTTTCCTCCCCGCCTTTGATGCCCAGTATGACCAAATGCCCTACGAAGAAATCAATGAAGATAAATACGAAACCTTAGCCGCTCAATTCCCTCATATCGATTTCTCTAAGGTCTATCGCTATGAAGAAAAGGATCTCACCACTGCCGCCCAAGAATTTGCTTGCTTGGCCGGCCAATGTGACATCTAATTCTTATAATTCTCTAATCTAATCAAAAAAGAGGTTGATGGCGTGTCATCAGCCTCTTTTTTGATTACATCGTCTCGCGTCGCCTCTCGGCCGACCATTTATGATATATCTGCTTTAATTGCGCCCCACTCACCAACGGCTTCCCCTCCGTCTCTTCTAATGCCCGCAAATACGCCGCCCGCCGCTCCAATAACGCTTCATGCTCTTCACCACTCATCTCCACCGCCACCGCGCTCTCCCTTCGTCGTGGCATCGGTACAACCCGCGCCAACTCCGTTTTATACTCTAATTTAATTTCAACCCCTTTCGCTGGCAACCGAAATAAAACCGGCGTTTCCAACGGGTACCAATCAGTCTCTAATACACCCGACACCAACTCATACCCAGCTGGCGGATGAGTCGGCGGTAACATCAAACTAACCCAATTCGGCTCAGTCAACAAACTATAGCCTGTCGCCGGTATCCCCACATGACGACCACTAAAAAACCGTTTAACAATATCCTTCACTTGGCTTTCTGCCTGTAATTTTTTGAAATTCTCAACTTGTATTTGCCCATCACCTAACCCAATAATTGTAATCGGTGTCAAATAACCGTAAAACAGCGTCCAACCTAAACTTTGTTCATCCATCCACGGCTTACAATGAAACGGAACAGGATGAGCCGGTGTTGCCGTACCCAGCTCTTTTTCTTCATCTGTAATGTATGGCCGTGACCGTTCTGGATCTGGTAAGTAGCCCATCGCCTTACTAAATTTCAACATTTCTTACCTCATTAAAAATTCGATCTCAATTTTACAATTTATGACAAACTTGCTAATTTTATCTTGCACCAGACAGAAACAACTCACCAACTTTGGATTCTAAGCAAATGTAGACCGAATGTCAACTAATTTCTACACCAAATTGCACAAAAAATCACAAATACCATTTGACTTTCACGCCAACATTGTCCATAATACTGTAGGTGAGTTTTACTGTTAGCAATATTTTTTGTTAATTTAAATGTAAAACTATAACACTCTGGTAATTTAATGTTCTGGAAGGAGAGATAAGATGAAATCATTATCCCAGTCACAACCAAATGAGCAAGAACAAGTTTCGTATCAAGCCCCCGCTCTCACTCGCTATCAAGCCCCGGCTATCGTATACGAAGGTGAAATCACCACCCGTGCTGGTTCTGCATTTGGCGGTCTCACGTCGGACGATCCTGAATATCTGGATCCGAATTCGTTATTTGGTCAATAATAGTCTTAATTAGCGTCTAAATTCGTAAATCAATATGCATTTAGGCGTCATCATAAAAAAGCTATTATCAACAAAATAATTTTCCATTGAGACTAAAAAGAGGTGAAACTCGCCTCTTTTTTTGTTATGTATTCTTAATGGAAGAAAAACAAAAAAAGCGCTACTTCAATTTTGAAGCAGCGCTTTTTTTGTTTATGGCAAATAACCTGGTGTTGGGAATAACCGAATTTGAAAATCTAGATCACATAAATCTCTGTCTAACCAGTACGGAACCCGCTCCAAACTGATATCACTATTCACTGGCGGCAACTCTGTACATGCCGGACTGCCTGGATACTCACCCGCTCCATACACAACCACATCCACAACCTCCCCCTCGGCATCCCGCACAATCACCTCATCACCACCATTCCCCAACTGCCACACCGCCGCCGGATCCCCCCACCCCAAATCATCAATCATCTCCGGCACACTCCCCTCCGTATCATCAATCTCAAAATCAGGCCAAAACCCAAACCGCTCACGAAAAGCAACCCCGCTCCGTGCCACCACCAACACATCACCAGGCGCTAACATCGTCCCCAACGGCCACCGTCGCAAATCCTCGAAATCAGTCGGATATACCGCATCACTCAAACTATACCCACTTAAATCTAACCAACTCGCCGTTGGATTCACCACTTCGACAAACTCAATCATATCCGCTCCCGCCGGATCATATAACACCTCACTAATTAACAAATGATTGGCCGCCCCTTGATATTGCTGCACCATCACCGGAAAATACATCCGATACGGCCAATCTTGTCCCACCATCCCCGCTAACAACGCATAACCCTCATCCGTTTGCACTTGCCACGCTAACTCCCGATTCCCCTTACTCGCCTGCTCCGACCCATTTAAACTGCCCACATGAATATACCCTCGGCCCCCCACCCGCACCAAAACCATCTTGTTATGAATCCCCAACCCCGCTGGATTCCCCAACATGCAATCCAAATCCAAATGCTCCTCACTAGCCACCTCCCGCACATACGCACATGTCGACCAATTCCCCAACACATTCGTCTCATCATGAAAATAACCATCCAACAAAATCCGCACCCGCGCCCCACGACGAGCCGCATCCACATAAGCCATCAATCTCGGATTCGGATCCACCACCCCATTACTCGCCGCTGGCCCCCACCACGGCCGCTCCATCAACGCCTCCACCCACACCTCGTCCCCCGCACCCGCTCGCTCTATCAAACCCAATAACCCCCGCCCCGCCACCAAACTCGTCTCTGGCGCCGTCACCATCTCCCACTGCTCCCCCAATACAACCCACGGCTCTGTGTATCTTACCGTATACGTCACCCCACCACTCTCCCAATCTGGCTCAAACCCCGCCTCTGGTGCCCCATATTTATTCCCATACAGCGGATGATTCGCCGTCCATGCCAATAAATCTCGCTTTTCCCCTCCCCCAAAATCCGCGGCCCACACCCTCTCCAACGCCGCCACCATATCCACTTGCTCACTCACCAACACCACCCCTCGCCGCCCCCAACTCCCATCCTCCTTATCATCAAATGGCAAACTATTAGCGCTCCAATTTTCGCTGCTAACCACCCCCCGCTCACCATCCACAATCATATATTTCGCATGCATGTAACGATACCGATCATATATTTTCTCCCCAGACTCATTAATCATAAACCAACACCCCCCTCCTGCTGCCACTATCTGCTGACAAATATACTTCTCCTGCTCTGG
>DATHYN010000509.1:0-22161 GCA_035459145.1 Anaerolineae bacterium
CGTGGGGCGTGTGGATGTGCGGGCGGGTGAGTTATCACATTTATTGGGGAGTTATTTAGAGAAGATGATGGATTATGAGGGGGCGGGGCGTGCCTATGAGCGGGCGTTGGCGATTTTTGAAGCGTTGCCGGAGCAGGCGGAGGCGGTGGCGACAAGTTTGAGTACGTTGGGCGGTTTGGCGGCCGAGCGGGGAGCGTACGAGGAGGCGCGTGGTTATTATGAGCAAGCGTTGACGCGGCGGCAGACGTTGACGGGGGCGAAAAGTATCGAAACGGGGACGAGTTGGAATAATTTAGGGTATTTGTGGCAGAGGTGGGGGCGGTATGAGGAAGCGAAACGGCATTATGGGCAGGCGTTGGCTATTTTTAAGGCGCAATTTGGGTTGAAGCATCCGCACACGATTAATAGTATGAATAATATGGGTGGTGTTTTGTTAGAGATGGGGGCGTATGATGAGGCGGAAGCGTATTTAGGGGGCGCGTTGCGGCTTTATCGGAACATTTTAGGGGATGAGCATGTGTTGACGGCGGTGGGGTGGACGAATGTGGGGTTGTGGCATTTGTTGGGGGAGCGGTATGATGAAGCGGAGAAATTGTTGTTGAAGGCGCGGCAGATTCGGTTAGCTGTTTGGGGGGATAAGCATGTGGCGACGGCGGAGAGTATGAATAATTTGGGACGGTTGTGGGGAGAGATGGGGCGGTATGAGGAAGCATGGGGGCAGTTGGTGCCGGCGGTTGGGGTGTGGATGGGGGTGTTGGGGGTGGGTCATGCGCATACGGCGACGGGGTGGAATAATTTGGGGGTGGTGTTGGGGCGGATGGGGCGTTGGGTCGAGGGGGAGCGGGCGTTGGGGCGGGCGTTGGCGGTGCGGGAGCGGGTGTTTGGGGTGGGGCATGTGAAGGTGGCGGAGGTGTTGGTGAATTGGGGGGATTTGCGGGTGGCCGAGGGGGATGAGACGGGAGGGAAGGGATATTATGAGCGGGCGTGGGGGATGGTTGAGGGGGTTTTGGGCGAGGGGCATCCGTTGGTGCGGCGGATAGCGGCCGGGTTGGACGGGGATGTTGGCTAGAGAAGTTGGGAGTGGAGGGTGTTTTAGGTAAAAGTGGGGGTGTGAGAGTGTTTGGTCAAAAGCAAACTTGGTCAAAACAGGTTTTTAAAGCGGTGAGGAAATCAGGGATGTCAAGCGGTTTAAGCATAAAATCATTCATGCCCGATTGTTGGCATTTGTGACGATGTGTTTTCGTATTGTGAGCGGTCATGGCAATGATATAAGGTTGTGAATCAAGATCTAACTGCCTAATTGTATGTGTTGTGTCAAAACCGTTCATACGAGGCATTTCTATATCCATCAAAATCAAGTCATACTTATCTTTTTGGATTTTATCGAGGACATCTTGGCCGTTTGTGGCGATATCAGCTTCATATCCCAGTTCATTGAGAAGAAAACAGGTTATTTTTTGGCTGACGATATTGTCCTCGGCCAGTAAAATGGTCAAGGGGTATTTTTCAGCTAGAGACGAATCAAAAATTATGTCAGAGGTTTGAGTCATTGATAAATCCCTTTACTACTTGGATAGGTGTCACAAATGTATGACAGCGATCATTATATGGATATTTGGGGTTTTAATTGTTATATGTTGGTTGGGATTTTGTTTAGAAATGGTTAAAACGGTTATGGTTGGGTAATAGGATTGGCGGAGAACGAAGCCGAAATGAAGGTGGTTTTAGAAGTGGATTCCGGCCTGCGCCGGAATGACATAGTCGAGGATTGCGTCGGTAAGTGTAAAAACGGACAGCATCGGTGCAGGGAGGACAGTTCTTGATTGGGTTGTGATAGCGAGGTAGGTATTGGGGGGCTTTTATTGAGGTGGCTGGCGGATTGACAGGTAGGGGGGAGTGGGTTAGACTAGCGGGCTTATGAATTTAAGTCAAAAACGTTATTGGTTGTCTGTGATTTTACTGTTATGGCTGGCGAGTTGGATGCGGTTTGGGGATTTGGGTCAACAGTCGTTTTGGAATGATGAGGGGAATAGTGCGCGGCTGAGTGAGCGGTCGATTCAGCTGATTATTGAAGGGACGGCGAGTGATGTGCATCCGCCGTTGTATTATTTGTTGTTGCGGGGGTGGCGTGAGTTGGTGGGGGAAAGTGAGTTTGGTTTGCGGTCGTTATCGGTGGTGGCGGGGGTGTTGACGGTAGCGGCGACGATGGGGGTGGGGCGGCGGTGGGGGGCGTGGGTTAGTATCGGAGCGGGGATGGCCGTATCGGTATCGGCGCCATTGATCTATTACAGTCAAGAAGCGCGGATGTATAGTTTGTTGGCGTTGTGGGGGACGTTGGGGACGTTGTTGTTGTTAAAGATTTTGGAAGGGGAGCGATATCGGTGGTGGGCGGCGGGATATGGGTTGGTGGTGGCGGCTGGTTTGTACACGCATTACTTTTTTCCGGTGATGGGAGTGGTACATGGGTTGGTGGTGTTGAATTGGTGGTGGCGGGCAGGTGAGCGGGAGCGGTTGGGCTGGTGGTTGGGGGCGGGGCTAGCGGGGGTGGTGGTGTATGGGCCGTGGGTCCCGATTTTTTGGCGGCAGACGGGGGGGCGGCCGAGTGAGGGGGATGTGTGGTTGTTTATGCAGGAGATGAGTGGTTGGTTGTGGGCTGGGTTGCCAGGTACGGAGATGCGTTTGTGGCCGGCCTGGGTGGTGTTGGCTGGTTTGGCCGTGTGGGGGTGGTGGAGGAAGTGGGTTGACGGGGAGTGGATTTGTATTGTGGTGGGGACGGTGGTGGTGCCGTGGTTGGCGATGGTGGTGGCGGGGGCGCAGACGCCTGCTTTTTATAAGTTTATGGTGGTGGCGGTGCCGGGATTAGGTTGGGGGGTGGGGATGTTGGCACGGCGCGGGTTTATGTGGTGGTGGCGGATGGGGGTGGTGGGGGTGGTGTTTTTGTGTTTGAGTTGGGGGGCCGAGGCGCAACAAGCGTATACGCGGGCTGATTATCGGGGGATGGCGGCGCATATTAAGGCGAGTGGTGGGGATGAGATTGGGGTGATTTTGAATGCGCCGAATCAGTGGGAGGTGTTTACGTATTATTTTGATGATGTGGCGCGGGTATATCCATTGCCACTTGGTTATCCGGATAAGGGGCAAATTGAGGGGGCGTTGAGCGAGATTGTGACCAAGCATGAGCGGTTGTATGTGTTATTTTGGGGGGAGGGGCAGCGTGATCCGGAGCGGTTGGTGGAGCGTTGGTTGGATGAGCATACGTTTAAGGCGACGGAGCAGTGGGTGGGGGATGTGCGGCAGGTGATGTATTCGGTGCCGCCGACGTTGCAGAGGGGGGGAGAGCCGTTGCCGATGGCGGTGGCGTTGGAGGTAGGTTTTGGGGAGGATATTGTGTTGGCGGGGTATACGTTGGCGAATGGTGTGTTGGCTGATGGTGAGGTGGTGGAGGTGACGTTGTTTTGGCGGGGAGAACGGCCGTTAGCCACCCGCTACAAAGTTTTCCTTCATTTAACGGATATGGCGGGTAATATGGTGGCGCAACGGGATAGTGAGCCGGGTGGTGGGTTGTTGTTGACAACGGAATGGACGCCGGGGGAGGTGGTGCGTGATAATCATGGGATTTTTGTGCCGGTGGGGACGGAAGCGGGGGAATATATTTTGTGGTTAGGGTTGTATGATGTGGCTGATCCGACGGCGCGGTTGGTGGTTGAGGGTGGGGGGGATCGGTATGAGTTAGGGCGGATTGTGGTGGAGTAGGTTAGTTTTTGAGGGCTTTGGAGAGTTGTTGGAGGAATTCGTCTTCGCCGAGGGGGTCGGAGATGTGGTAGCGGTTGTTGATGACGACGTGGGGGAGGAGTTTGGCCGAGTAGCGTAGAGCAGCTTCGGGGAAGGCGTTGGTCATGATGACGTAGGTTTTGATGTATTGATTGGCGGCGGCGAAGTAGTAAGCGAGGGAAGCCATGGTGGCGCCGGGCTCGTCTTCGGTGGCGGTAAGGAGTTGGATTTCGATTGGTTGGTTGAGGCGGTGGAGGTGGATGCGGGTTAATGGTTCTAATTGTTGACCTTGGAAGGAGACGCCTTGGAGGGCGGCGACGAAGCTGGTGATTTGGTAGCCTTGGGGGAGGCCGATACAGCGGACGCCGTGGTCGATTTGTTGGCCATCGTCAGTTATACGCATGACACCAATGACGGGGTAGTAGGGGTAGTTGATGCGACGGGGGAAGACGCGATAGCTGATTTTAGGGAAGGCATCGGCGAGGAGTTGGGCGAGATTGATCGCTTCTTTTTCTTCCCAGTTGCCGATAGCGGGCTCGGCCCAGACGTGGATTTCGACAGGGTCGGCGAGTTCGGTGAGGAAGGAGGCGAGTTGGGTCCATGTTTCGTCATCGAAGCGGGGGCGTTCGTCATTGGTGTGGTGATTGGTCATAGAGAATGAGTCCTTTTAGTGTAGATGTGTTAATTTTGGGTAGAATTATAACATGGATAGATTAAAAGTGTATTTTGTGGGGGGAGGGTTATATGAAAACGGAGGTTGAAATGGAACGGTTCTTGTTGGTTGGATTAGGGTTTGTGGTGTGGGCGGTGGGGCATAGTGTGTTGGCGAGTCAGAGGGTGAAGGGGTGGGTACAGGAATGGTGGGGGACTGAAAGGTATGAGGGGTATTATCGGTTTGTGTATAATGTGGTGGCTGTGATTAGTTTTGTGCCGGTATGGTGGGGATTTCAAGGGGGGTGGGGTAGTGAGCCGGTATGGTCTTTGTCTGGTGTGTGGCGCTGGTTGGCTTATGGCGGGCAGGTGGGGGCGGTGGTGGGGTTGTATGTGACGATTACGGCGACGGATGCGTGGCATTTTATGGGGGTGCGGCAGATGTGGGCGCATTGGCAGGGAGAAGCGGTTGAAGATGGGGCGTTGGTGGTGAAGGGGATGTATCGGTGGGTGCGGCATCCGTTGTATACATTTAGTTTGTTATTTTTGTGGTTAGCGCCGACGATGACGGTGGGTGGGGTGGCCTTTAATGTATTGGTGACGATTTATTTTTGGGTGGGGTCGATTTTTGAGGAGCGGAAGTTGGTGGCGGCGTTTGGGGAGGCGTATGAGCGGTATCAGGCAGAGGTGCCGAGGTTGGTGCCAGGATTAAAATGGTGAAGGATTGAGGATGTGTATTGCTGGAGGTATAGGTTGGTTTGATTAGGTTTGGTGGATTTTGACGCGGATTTTGGGGATTTGACGGATTTTTTGACTTGTTTTGGGGTAGGTGAGATATGGTTATGGGGCTTGGCGGCGGAGTTCGTAGAGGATAAGGGCGGTGGCGACGGCGGCGTTGAGGGAGGTGCTGTGGCCGTGCATGGGGATGGTGACGGCGGTGTGGGCGCTGTCTTGAATGGCAGGGGGGAGGCCGTGGCGTTCGCTACCGATGAGGAGGAGGGCGGGGTAACGGTAGGGGGAGGGGTCTGTTTGCCAGAATTGGTGAGGGGCGTGGGCGGAGGTAGCGACGAGGTGGAGGTTTTGTTGCTGGGCCCAAGTGGCAGCGGTGGACCAGTTGGGGAGGGTAGTGACGGGGAGGGTGAAGAGAGCGCCCATACTGGCTTTGGCGACATCGGTTTGGAACGGTTCGGTGGCTTGTTGGCCGATGAGGAGGAGGCCAGCGGCGCCCATGGCGTCCATGGTACGGAGCACAGTGCCGATATTGCCGGGGTTGGCGGCCTCGAAGAGGGCGACCCAGATATCGTGGGGGTGAACGGTTAGTTGGTCGAGCGGGGTGGGGTTGGCGTGGAGGATGGCGCCGAGGCCGCGGGGGTTGTCGCGGGTGGAGATGGTGCGGAAAAGATCGGCGGTGATAGGGGTGCAGGTGAGGCCGTTGGTTTCGGCTTGGGCGATCATATCGAAGGCGGGTTGGCTGGTGAGGAGGTCGGGGGCGTAGACGATGGTGTGGATGGGGGCGTTCTGTTCGATAGCGGTGAGGACGACGCGTAAGCCTTCGATGAAGTAGAGGCCAGTTTGGCGACGGTATTTTTTACGCTGAAGTTGGCGCAGTTGTTTGATGAGAGGGTTTTGACGGCTAGTAATCATCGGTTAATGGGTTGATAGAGGACGTGGCGGGCCGCCGGTTGAGCGGCGTGAACGTCGCGGTTTGGTTGAAGGGAGCAAAACGGTGTCGATAATTTGACTGAGATGGTCGGCTTCGATAAAGGTGATATCATCCCGTAATTTTTTAGGGATGGATTGGAGGTCGTTGTGGTTTTTTTGGGGGATGATGCAGATGTCGATACCGGCACGACGGGCGGCGAGCGCTTTTTCACGGACACCACCAACCGGGAGGATACGGCCGCGCAAGGTGATTTCGCCGGTGAGGCTGATATCGGCACGGACGGGGCGTTGGGTGAAGGCGGAGATGAGGGCGAGGGTCATGGCGGCGCCGGCCGAGGGGCCGTCTTTGGGGACGGCGCCAGCGGGGATATGGAGATGGATATCAAATTGTTCAAAACTTTCGGGGGAGATGAGGAGGCGGTCGGCTTGACTGCGGGTATAGCTGAGGGCGGCTTGGGCGCTTTCTTGCATAACGTCACCCATTTGGCCGGTGAGAGTTAGTTTGCCTTTGCCGGGCATGAGGGTGACTTCGATATCGAGGATATGGCCGCCGGTGGGGGTCCAAGCGAGGCCGGTGATGACACCGATTTCGGGGGTGTCACGTTTGAGGTCTTCGCTGAAGCGGCCGGGGCCGAGAAGTTCATCAAGGAGACGGGGGGAGATGCGTTTGGCGTATCGTTTTTTCTCGGCGACGCGGCGGGCGATTTTGCGACAGACGTTAGCGATTTCCCGTTCGAGATTACGAACGCCGGCTTCATTGGTATATTGGCGAATGAGTTGGCGAATCGTTTCGGTTTCAAAGCGAATACCGGTATCGGCGAGGCCATGTTGTTCGAGTTGGCGTTCAATGAGGAATTGGCGACTGATTTCGACCTTTTCTTCTTCCATATAGCCGGAGAATTCGATGACTTCCATGCGGTCGAGGAGGGCGGGGGGGATGGTGTGGAGGGTGTTGGCGGTGGCGACGAAGAGGACTTGGGAGAGGTCCATATCGAGTTCGAGGTAGTGGTCAACGAAGGCGGCGTTTTGTTCGGGGTCGAGGACTTCGAGGAGGGCGGCGGCGGGGTCGCCGCGAAAATCTTGGCCGAGTTTATCGACTTCATCAAGCATATAGAGGGGGTTATTGGTGCCAGCGCGGCGGAGGCCTTGGATGATGCGGCCGGGGAGGGCGCCGATGTAGGTACGGCGGTGGCCGCGGATTTCGGCTTCGTCACGGACGCCGCCGAGGCTGACGCGGACGAATTCGCGGTTGAGGGCGGTGGCGATGGAGCGGCCGAGGGAGGTTTTGCCGGTGCCGGGGGGGCCGACGAAGCAGAGGATGGGGCTACGCATGGCGGAGCGGGCGAGTTGTTTGACGGCGATAAATTCTAGGATGCGGTCTTTGACTTCGCCGAGGGCGTAATGGTTGTCATCGAGGACATCGGCGGCGTGATTGACATCGAGATTGTCTTCAGAGCTATCGAGCCAAGGGAGGTCGAGGATCCAGTCGAGATAGGTACGAATGATACCGACTTCGGGTGACATGGGGGGCATACCACGGAGGCGGGCTAGCTCTTTTTCGGCTTTGTTTTGGGCATCATCGGGGAGGGTTTTGGCCGCGATTTTCTTTTGGATTTCATCAAGTTCTTGGGTGAAGATGTCCCCTTCGCCGAGTTCGCCTTGAATGGCGCGCATCTGTTCGCGGAGAAAATGTTCACGTTGGGAGCGGTCGATTTCGCTTTGGACGCGGGAATGAATGACATTTTCAAGCTCAAGAACGTTGATCTCTTTGGCGAGGAGGGTGCTGACATATTGAAGACGGCGTTGGACATCGAGGGTTTCGATCATTTCTTGCCGTTCTTGGATGGGGAGGTCGAGGGTGGAGATGATGAAGTCGGCGAGCCAACCTGGTTGGCTGATGTTAAGGGCGAAGGTGTAAGCTTCATCGGGGACACGATGGCTGAGGTCGACCACTTTTTCGAAGAGACGCAAGAGGGCGCGCATTTGGGCTTCGGTGTCGTCGGTCCATTCGCTGACATCGGGGAGGTAGCGGGCGCGGACACGGATGTAGGGTTCCCAATGAATGAATTCGACTATTTCGATGCGGTAGCGGCCTTGAGCGAGGAGACTGGTGCTTTGGTCGGGGAGGCGCATGACACGGCCGATATTAATTTCGGTGCCGATGGCGTAGATATCCATCGGACCGGGCCGAGAGATGCTGGGGTCACGTTGGGCGGTGACGACGATCGATTCATCGTTTTCGAGAGCGGCTTGGACAGCGGCCATGGAGCGGTCGCGGCCAACGAAGAGGGGCATGATCATTTGAGGGAAGAGGACGGTATCACGAAGGGGGAGGAGGGGGCAAGTGATAAAGGCATCTAAGTCAGGTGGGTCGTCATCAAACTCAAATAGTTCATCGACGAAATCATCGAAAGAATCAAGGAAGTTTGGGTATTGAGGAAGGTCGAAAAAATCGTCTTCATTCATGGGAGTAACCGTATTTATTTAACCTTAGCTAAAGCTATTGACTGCGGCGACAATTTGTTCGAGGTCATCGGGGCTGAGGGCGGGGTGGACGGGTAAGGAGAGGACTTCGAGAGCGGCTTGCTCGGTGATGGGGAGTGATTGATTGTAGCCGAGTTCTTGGGTGTAGTATGTTTGTTGGTGGATGGGGACGGGGTAGTAGACGCCACAGCCGATGTCGTTATTGCGGAGGTGGGTGATGAGGTCATCGCGACGACCGTCGGTGACGCGGATGGTATATTGGTGATAGACATGGGTGTGGCCGTCGGGGACGAAGGGGGTGGTGACGCCTTCGAGGTGGGTGGTGAGGAATTGGGCGTTGGCGCGGCGTTTTTCATTGAAGGCTTCGAGTTTGCCGAGTTGGGCGAGGCCGATAGCGGCGTGGATGTCGGTCATGCGGAAGTTAAAGCCAAGTTCATCATGATAGTAGCGACGACGCATACCATGTTGGCGAATGACACGACTGTTTTCGGCGATGGCTTCATCATTGGTGGTGATGAGGCCGCCTTCGCCGGAGGTCATGTTTTTGGTGGGGTAGAGAGAGAAGGCACCGGTGCCGAAGCTACCGACCGGTTTTCCTTTGTAAGTAGCGCCATGGCTTTGGGCGGTATCTTCGAGGAGGACGAGATTATGTTTGTCGCAGATAGCTTGTAAGGCGTCCATGTTACAGCTTAGGCCAAAGAGATGGACGGGCATAATCGCTTTGGTGTTAGGAGTGATGGCGGCTTCGATTTTGGCGGGGTCGATATTGAACGTATCGGGTTCGATGTCGACGAAAACGGGTTTGGCGCCGGTGTAGAGGATGCTGTTGGCGGAAGCGATGAAGGTGAACGGGGAGGTGATGACTTCGTCGCCGGGGCCGATGCCGTGGGCGAGGAGGGCGACATGGAGGGCGGTGGTGCCGGAAGAGGTGGCGACGGCGTGGGAGACATTACAGAAAGTGGCGAAAGCGTCTTCGAACGCTTTGACTTGAGGGCCTTGGGCGAGCATGCCGGAATCGAGGACAGCCATGACGGCTTCTTTTTCTTCTTGACCGATAAGTGGTTGTGCAATTGAAATCATGATTTATTTATATACCTTTTGCCAAATAGTTAAAGGGATGGAGATAGATTCGCCAGCGGAAGAGGTGGCGATAACTTGGTCGCCTTCGATGCGGTCGTAGGTGAGGGGATGACCGGCGGGGGAGACGAAGCCGACGAGACGGGCGGGGTTACCACGGACGATGCCATAATCAGGGACATCGTGGGTGACGACGGAGCCGGAGGCGACGAGGGCCCATTGGCCGACGGTGTTGCCGCAGACGATGGTGCTGTTGGCGCCGAGGGCGGCGCCGTAGCGGATGAGGGTGGGGGTGAGGGTCCAATCATCGGCGGCTTTGAGTTCACCGGAGGGGGTGATGGCGCGCGGCCAGAGGTCGTTGGTGAAGCAGACATGGGGGCCAACAAAGACCCCTGTTTCAATGGTTACGCCGTGAAAGACAGAGACATAATTTTGAATTTTGACACGATCACCAATGGAGACACCGGCATCGACATAAACGCCTTTGCCGATAATGCATTGTTGGCCAATAGTGACATCTTCGCGGACTTGGGCTTGATGCCAGATTGAGGTGCCGGCGCCGATATTGGCTTGATCTGAAACGTCGGCAGTGGGATGAATCCGAACGGACATAGAAAAATCCTTTATTATGATAAATTAATAAGACGGCCAGTGGCTTGGCCGGCTAAGGCATTACGGGTATCAACGATAACAGGAACGTTTTTTTGGACCCAATGCCAATCGATATTTTGATGATTGGTTACAATGATAGCACAATCGGCGTCGGCGGCGGTAGTGAGGGAGACAGATTGGTAGAGCGTGTCACCGACACGGAGTTGGGGGACAAGGGGGTCATGGTAGGTGACGTGGGCGCCTTTGTTGGCGAGTAGTTCGATGATTTTGAGGGCAGGGCTTTCACGGACGTCGCTGACATTTGGTTTGAAGGAGACGCCGATGATGAGGATATTGCTGTTTTTAATTGATTTACAATCTTCATTGAGGGCGTCATTGGTTTTATTGATGACATGGTGGGGCATGAAATCATTAATTTCTTGAGCGACGTCGATAAAGCGCGTTTTGTAGCCGATAGTGCGTAATTTCCAGCTGAGGTAGAGAGGGTCGATGGGGATGCAGTGGCCGCCGAGGCCGGGGCCGGGATAGAAAGGCATGTAGCCGTAAGGTTTGGTGGCGGCGGCGCGGACGATTTCCCAAACATCGAGATTGAGATGGTGGCACATGAGAGCGACCTCATTGATGAAGCCGATATTGACGGCGCGGAAAGTGTTTTCAACCAGTTTTACCATTTCGGCGGCGGTGGTAGAGGAGACGGTGACGACATGGTGGACGATGGTGGCGTAGAGGCTCTGGGCAACTTGGAGGCAAGTGGGGGTGATACCGCCCATCACTTTGGGGGTGGTGTGGATGGTGTAATCGGTACGGCCGGGGTCAATACGTTCGGCGGAGAAGGCGAGGTAGAAATCTTGGCCTGGTTGGCCGTTGAGGTAGGGGAGGATGAGTTCTTGGGTTGTGCCGGGGTAGGTGGTGCTTTCGAGGATGATGAGTTGGTTTTGGCCGCCGGCGGCGACGATATCGGTGATGGCGTTAATCATGTAGGAGAGGTCTGGTTCGTGGGTATCGGTGAGGGGGGTGGGGACGCAGATGGAGATGCAGTCGACGGTGGCGAGATGGGTATAATCGGTGGAGAAGGTGATTTTTTGGCGGTTGCGGAGGGCGGCGATGCGGGTTTCGGCGACATCTTCGATATAGCTTTGGCCGGCTTGGAGGAGATCGACTTTATGGGGGTCGGTATCGATACCGGTGACATGGAAGCCGGCTTCGGCGAAGGCAACAGCGAGGGGGAGGCCGACATAGCCGAGGCCGACGACAGCGAGGCGGGCTTGGCGGTTAGCGATTTTGTTTAACAAGGTAGTGGTTTGGTTTGGGTTACTCATAAAAATCTTCTTTTAAGTTAGGAGGCGGGTCCAATTGTAGCGTATTTGGACGAGATAGCAGATGACAAGGGTAAGAAACAGTTTGCTGGTGGTGAGGAAGAGGAGGAGGGCGATAGATTGTTGGCTACCATTATAGAACAGTTCGAAGCCGGTGATGAACATGAGGAGGCCGAGGCCGGCTTTGAGAGGTTCGGTGGTGAGGCCGAGGCCGAGGAGGCCGAGGCCGAGGAGGGCAAAGATAGCTAAGTTGAAGGTGAGGTCGGGGACATTGGGGAGTTTATATTGGGGGTTTTGGCCGATGACCCAGACGGTGAGGGCCATGATGAGGGTGAGGAGGATGCGGAAGGGGAGGCTGAGGGGGGGGCGGACGGGGCCGAGCCAGGCCCAGCGGGGGTTGGCCGAGGGGTTGATATCATGTGGGGCGACATCGGGGGGAAGTTGGCCCCAATTGATTTGGCGGGCAGTGATGTAGAGCATGAGGCAGATGAACCAGCCAGTCAGAAGTTTGATGGTAGCGAGACGAGGGTCGAGGATGGTGGCGAAAAGGAGGGCGGCGAAAAAGTATTGGGTGGCGAGGGAAGCGATTAGTAAGCGCCAATCATAGAAGATGACGATGAGAATGGCGGTGGCTAAGAGCATGTAGAC
Source organism: Anaerolineae bacterium (assembly GCA_035459145.1). Lineage (GTDB taxonomy): Bacteria > Chloroflexota > Anaerolineae > Promineifilales > Promineifilaceae > DATHYN01. The sequence goes on from DATHYN010000509.1 coordinate 12,222, forward strand.
GGCGGGCATGCCTTGATAGGGGGCAAACCGTTCAAGCCAGTCAAATATAGAGGGGAAGTTGGTGAAAGGCATAAAATTGATTCCTTAAGGGCATTAAATGCAAGGTGTAGCGGTTTTGGTGTAAACCAGTTGAAGTGGAGTGAGAAAGGAGGGGGGATTTTGGAGATGAGTGGTAGCAAGGGTAATTATAGTTGTTTTTTGCATCTGGTAAAACAAGAATAGGAAGTGGGGGGGATATTTTTACTTTGTGTTAAATTATGGGATGATAGTTTTGGCTAAAATTGGGAATGAGGATAAGATAGCTAGGTGTAATTTGGGGATTGGACTGATTTTTTAAAGAGGGTTTGGGAAGAATGAAACAGACAAATAATAATGGAATGGGGCGGGGGCTGTTGAGTTTGGTATTTATGTTGGTGGGGACGGTGCTGGCGTGTGGGCCGGCGGTGGTGCAGCCGTTGCCAACGGCGATGCCGTTGGCGGCAACGCCGACGAGTACGTTGGTCCCGACCGCGACGTTTGTGCCGACGAATACGCCGGTGCCAAGTCCGACGCCGTTGCCGACAAACACACCGTTACCGACACGGACACCGGTTCCGATTGTGGCGGCGATTAATATTACAACACCACGGGAAGAGGTTGATGTGTTTGTGGGGGGGAATGTGACGTTGAGTGGTTTAGCGCAGATAGAGCCGGGAGAGCATGAGATTGTGGTGCAGTTAGTGAGCACGATGGGGGAAGTATTGACGGAGACAGTAACGAGTGATATTGATAGTAATGTGTGGCAGATTGAGATGGGGGTGCCGTTATATGTGACGGGACCTGGTCAGTTGTTGGCGGGGGTGCGGGACGGGGCGGGCAACGTGTTGGCGGTGGATAGTACGCAGATTAATTTGATTTTGCCACCGGATCCGGGTGAACGGTATTTAGATGTTTATCGGCCGGAGTCGTTAGGGCGTGGGGTAGCGGGGCAGTATTTGTATTTTGATGGGTGGGGGCAGAGGCCGGGGTCGAGTATTACGGTGGCGTTATTTATTGATAATTGTCAGAATGAGGTGGCGAATCAGCGGTTCACGATGAATGGGAGTGGGTATTGGCAGGCGTATTTGTTGGTGCCGAGGGGGATTGAAGGGACTGGTTGTGGGGTGGTTTATTTTGGCGAGCGGGGGAACGAGGAGAATTGGCGTGAGGGGCAGAGACCGGTGGAGATTTTTCCACGCGGGGCGGATGAGGCGGCGGAGATTTTGTTGAGTTCGCCACGGAGCGAAGAGATTGTAGTGCGGGCGGGAGAGACGTTAAATTTATATGGGGTGGCGTATCATCCAGATGTGGATAGCATTTATTTGAGTATGGTGATGGATTCGGGGTTGATTTTGGCCCAACAGTCGATTTTGATTCAGGATTATGGGTATTGGGAGGCGGCGGTGAATGTGCCGTTAGAGATTGAGGGTGTGGCGGAGATGCGGTTGATGTTGGATCCGTTGGTGGTAGATGAGTTTCGGGACGTGGTTCGATTTATTGAGGTGTTGCCAGCCGAAGAGTAGTGATATAGGGATAGTGATGAGATGAGTGAGCAAGAGCCGACAGTTGAAGCGTATGAGCGTTGGGCCGAGATTTTAGAGAAACGGTTTATTCAGCGATATGATTGGCAGGGGCGGCAGACAGGGCGGGGGTATCGGGCGGTTAATGAGCGGTTGCGGCGTTCGGATGTGATGGCGCATTTGCGGGGGCATATGACGTTGGGGGCGTATGTGTTGGATGAGGAAAGTAGGGGAGGGTATGTGGTTTTTGATGCGGATGATGCGGCGGAGTGGCGTTGTTTGCAGGCGATGGCGAAATGGTTAGCGGATGAGGGGGCGGTGGGATATTTGGAGGGGAGTCGGCGGGGAGGGCATTTGTGGTATTTTGTGGCTGAGCGGCAGACGGGGCGAGCGTTGCAGGCGTTTGGGCAAGGGTTGGTTGCCTTTTTTCGTTTGGAGGGGATAGAACTGTTCCCTAAGCAGGCGGAATTGAAAGATGGTCCAGGGTCGATGATTCGTTTGCCGTTTGGGATTCATCGGAAAAGTTTAAGGCGGTATGGATTTTATTGGCCGGATGGGACGTTGTTGGCGCCGACGTTGCGGGAGCAGATACCATTTTTTGAGGAGCCGGAGACGGTGCCGATGGCGGTTTGGGAGCGGTTTGTGGCGCATGCACCGAAACAGAAGCGGCGGTTGGAGCGGGGGGAGGCTTGGGAAGGGGGGCGTGGGGTATTGGGTGAGGGGGCGACGGACGGGGAGCGGATTCGGGCGGCGATATCGGTACGGGATTTTGTGTTGCAGTTTGTGGAGTTGAGTCCGAGTGGGAAGGGGTTGTGTCCGTTTCATGATGATCATGTGCCGAGTTTTAGTGTGAATGATCGGGAGAATTATTGGTATTGTTTTGCGTGTGAGATGGGGGGGGATGTGATTAAGTTTTTGATGGCGTGGGAGGAGTGTGATTATGGGACGGCGGTGGAGATGTTGAAGGAGCGGGAGGCCGAGGGGAGGTTATGAGAGAGGGTGATGATGGGGGGACGCGGCCCGTTCGACAAGCTCATGGCAGGCTATTATGCGAGAGAGGAGTTCGGCGTTAGTGGGTGAGGTTAGGCGCATAATGCCGCGTCATTACGGATGGATGGGATGGGGACGGGGAGGGAGACCTCGCAGCTTTTTAGGGAGGTGTTGTGGGTTGGAGGGGAATGGTTAGGAAAGCTGCGAGGTCGCGGAGGGGGGTGGGGGGGCTAGGTGAGTTTGCGGTGGAGGTGTTGGAGGAGTTTTTCGGTGGCGTTCCAGCCGATGCAGGCGTCGGTGATGGATTGGCCGTAGGTGAGTTTGTCGAGTTGGGTGGGGTCGGGGAAGGGTTGATTGCCAGATTTGAGATTGCTTTCGAGCATGATGCCCATGATGACTTGGTTACCGTTGGCGACTTGGTCGATGACGTTTTCGGCGACGAGGGTTTGGAGTTCGTGTTGTTTGTAGGAGTTGCCGTGGCTGCAATCGACGATGAGGCGGGCGGGGAGGTTGGCAGCGGTGAGGGCTTGTTCGGCGAGGCGGACGTGGACGGAGTCGTAGTTGGGTTGTTTGCCGCCGCGGAGGATGAGGTGGCCGAGGTGGTTGCCTTGGGTGTGGAAGATGGTGATTTGGCCGTTATCGTTGACGCCGAGGAATTTGTGGCCGCTGGCGGAGGAGCGGATGGCGTTGATGGCGACATCGAGACCACCGGCGGTGCTGTTTTTGAAGCCGACGGGCATGGAGAGGCCGCTGGCGAGTTCGCGGTGGGTTTGGGATTCAATGGTGCGGGCGCCGATGGCGGCCCAAGAGTAGAGGTCGGCGAGGTATTGGGGGGTGAGGGGGTCGAGGGCTTCGGTGCCGACGGGGAGGCCGAGCTCGGCCAGCCACAAGAGCAAGGCGCGGGCTTGGTGGATTCCTTTTTCCATGTCGCAACTTTCATCGAGGTCAGGGTCGTTGATGAAGCCTTTCCAGCCAATAGCGGTGCGGGGTTTTTCGAAGTAGACGCGCATCATGATGTAAAGGGTGTCTTTGAGCTCATCGTGGAGTTTTTTTAGTTTATGGGCATACTCTTTGGCGGCGGCAATATCATGAATAGAACAGGGGCCGACAACGACGAGTTGGCGTGGGTCGCGCCGTTCGATGATAGCGGCGACGGTTTGACGGGCATCGAGGACGGTTTGGTAGGCTTGGTCGCTGGCGGGGATCGCTTTTTTGAGCGCTTGGGGGGGGGTGAGAATTGATTCGGAGATGACGTTGACATTGTAAAGTATATCGTGAAGAGACATGGAATAAAAAATCCTTTGGTTATGGTTAATCTTCGGCTAGTAATTCGTCGAGGGTGATGAACCAGCCATCGACGTAGCTGGGGTAGCGACGTTCAATCGATTTCCACCAGAAGAAAGGTTTGACGATGGTGGCCCATTGGTCGTGGTTGTGGGTGAGGCGGAAGATGCGGAGTTCGTATTGGTCGCCGAGGATGTCTTGGAGCCAGCGGAGGATGAGGTGGGGGTCTGTATCTTGGGGGGTGAGGGGGGTGTGGTGGTCGGTCCCGCTGAAGGTGATGAGGGTGTCCTCAGCGGTGGTGATGATGTCGATGGTTTCATCAGGGAGGTGGGGGATGAGGGCGGTCATGAAGGTGGCGAGGGTGTGGTCTGGGGTGAGCCAGATGGTGTCGGGCATATTTTGTAGGGCGGTTAGTTGTTCATCGGCGGTGCCGTCAAAGAAAGGCGTGGGGAGCATTGGTTTTGGCCTCCTAATTCAATCTGTTTGAGGGAGAATCTGTTTTGTTGAAAATGTGGATACCTGTTTAGGCAGGTATAAAAATTTTGGATGGTGAGACATTTTGTTAAGGGGTAATTATACCTCAGGTGGGGGGATGGGGAAAAGGGGGATAGGATGGAGGTGGGGGAGAGGGGTGAGAGAGGGCGGGAGGCCGAGGGGAGGGGATGCTGGAGGTAAGATGAGGGGGGACGCGGCATTATGTGAGAGAAGGGTTAGGCGTTAGCGGGTGAGGTTAGGCACATAATGCCGCGTCATTACGGATGGTATGGGATGGGGGCGGGGGAGAGACCTCGGAGCTTTTTAGGGAGGTGTTGTGGGTTGGAGGGGAATGGTTAGGAAAGCTCCGAGGTCGCGGGGAGGGGCGGGAGGCCGAGGTGGTATGATGTGAGAGGTTAGGTTAGGGGGGCGAGGCCCGTTCGACAAGCTCAGGGCAAGCTATCGCGCGAGAGGATGGTCGAAGTTTTTAGGAGGGTAAGGCGCACGATGCCTCGCCGGTACGTTGAGGGTGGGACGGAGGCGAGGGAGAGGGAGGGAGGAGGCGGGGAGGTTGCGTCATTACGGGGTGTGGGTGAGGGGGATGAAGGTTTGGTGGCCGAGATGTTCGATGGCGCCGATGTCGCAGGCGGCGATGGTGGGGCGCCAACTGCCGCGTTGGTCGGTGGTGGTGGTGGCGCAATTGGCTTGGTCGTAGGGGATGTGGTTGAGGGCGGGGCTGGTGGGGAGGGGGGCTTGGCTGAGGGTGGGGCCACCGTTGTCCATGAGGGGGGCGAGGAGGGGGGGGGTGTCGTTGAGGTCGGTGGGTTGGGTGGTGGGGCAGGAGGTATCGGAGGTGAGGTTGTGGCCGAGGGAGGTGAGGTTTAGGGTGGGGTGGCAGTTGGTGTGGGTGGGGTGGTGGTTGAGGATGGAGGCGGTGATTTGGCCGTTGTTGCCAGCGAGGTTGGTGGGGATGTTGGCGGAGAGGGTTGTGTAGGTAAGGAGGAAGTTTGTCGCGTAGAGGCCGCCGCCGGCGTTGGTGGCGGCGTTGGCGTGGAGGGTGCTGTTGGTGAGGGTGAGTGAACCTTCTTGGCTGTAGATGGCGGCCCCGGTGGCCCCGGTGTTGGTGGTGAAGAGGGAGCGGGCGATGGTGGCCGAGCCGCGATTATAGAGGCCGCCACCAGCATCATCGGCATGATTATGGGTGAGGGTGGTGTTGATGAGGGTGAGTTGGCCAGAACTATAGTTGTAGATAGCGGCACCACGGTAGGCAGTGTTGTTTTGGATATGGGTGTTGATGAGCCAGCTTTGGCCTTGCCAGTTGTAGAGGGCGCCGCCGGCGCCGCTGCCGTAACCGGAATTGACGATGGTGTTAGAGATAAGCGTCGTATGGGTGACGGTTAGGAGTCCGGTGTGATTGTAGAGGGCGCCACCGCCTTGGCCATAACTGCGATTATTATGGAAGATGAGGTTGGTCAGGGAGAGGGTGGCGCCGTTGTTGGCGAGGCCAGCACCTTGGTAGGCGAAGCCATGGCGGATGGTTAGGTCTTCAATATAAATGGTAGGGGAATGGTCTGAGCAGATGGGGTCTTCGGGGCAGGGGATGTCGAAGATACGGTCGTGGTGGCCGCCATCGATGATGGTTTGGTGAGGGCCCGCGCCACGAATAATGAGGTCGTCGGTGATGTTGAGGTCGCCAATGGTGATATCGGGTTCGCCGGAACCGGCGGGAGTGGTAAGGGTGAAGGTGCCGGTAGGGATGATGATGGTGTCGAGGCCGGGAGAGGCGTTGGCTTCGGTGACGGCGGCGCGAAGGGAGCAGGTGGTAGCGGCGGTGGCGCAGAGGCCATCACCAGGGGTGATATCGAGTGTGTCGAGGGGGGTGTTGACGGTGAGGGTTAGGGGGGATTGGCTGGTGGGGGGGGAGGTGGGGAGGGCTTGGGGGAGGTGGTAAGCCCAAGTAAGTAGGAATAAGCCGCTGAGAACGGCAAGAAGGAGAGTTAAGAAACGCATGATAATCCTCTATTTTTATTAAGTTGTGGTAAAAAATGATGATTTTGGCACTGATCATCTAACATGGAACACAATGGTATGATGTCATGGGGAGTTAAGTGGGGGATTAATTGGGTGTTAAGAGAAGATGAATGAGCGTAAGATAAGGAGTAGATGAAGAGAGGCTTAATCGGGGATGGTTTTCATGTTTTTCTCAGATTAGGGTGGCATACTGGTATTGTTCTAGTTTCTCGTGCAATCAAAAGCACATTTTTGTAACACAATTTAATATGGTTATTGTCAGGAGTAAAGTCTTGGTAATGTGAGGCTGGGTGTTCAGTTGGAAAACTGGCGATTTGGCCAACCGCGTTACCGGAGTAACCTGAGTTTGAAACCTATGGATCTGTTGGTTTATGGTTCGTAGGGTAGATTTCGCAACTGAGGAGGCTCTGGTGATGTGAGGCTGGGTGGTTCAGTTAGAAGGCTGGCGTTTGGCAAACGCGTTACCTGTGATTTGGGCTTGGGCAGTAACCGCTAGTTATGGCTTGTTTGGTTCCAGTCAGCAAGCGATAAAAAGGAGTTTGAGATGTTATTCTCTCGTGTTCATCGATCCATGATGGTTATTGTGGGTTTGGTATTGTTGGTGGTTGGTTATGTGGGGTGGGCGTCGGTGTCGGCCTCGGCCTCGACCGGTGTTAATCCTGAAAACTATTATCTGTTTACGCCATTGACGGCGACGGATAGTTATTTGATGGATGATAGTGGGGAGATTGTGCATACGTGGTCGAGTAGTTATATATCGGGGAAGTCGGCTTATTTAATGGAAGATGGGACGTTGTTGCGGACGGGGGAGACGGATAATCCGCATTTTACGGTAGGCGGTAAAGGGGGGATTGTGGAAGCGATTACGCCGGATAATGAGATTGTGTGGTCGTTTGAGTATAGTAATGAGCAGTATCGGTTGCATCATGATATTGAGATATTGCCGAATGGGAATATCTTAATGATTGCGTGGGAGAAGATTAGTGGGGAGGAGGCGATTGCGGCGGGCCGCGATCCGGAGAAGTTGACAGAGGGTGAGTTATGGCCAGATAAGGTGATTGAGGTCAACCCGGAGACGAATGAGATTGTGTGGGAGTGGCGGGCTTGGGATCATTTGGTGCAGGATTTTGATGAGACGAAGCCGAATTATGGGGTTGTGTCTGAGCATCCAGAGCTGATTGATTTGAATTATAATGATTTAGATTATGATGCGGATTGGCATCATGTGAATGGGATTGCTTATAATGAAGAGTTGGATCAGATTATGTTGACGGTACATCATTTTAGTGAGATTTGGGTGATTGATCATAGCACGACGATAACGGAGGCGGCGGGTCATGAAGGTGGTATTTGGGGGCAGGGTGGTGATTTGTTATATCGGTGGGGGAATCCAGAAGCATATGGTCGGGGGACGGAGGCGGATCAGAAGTTGTTTGTGCCGCATAATGGTCATTGGATTGCGGAGGGGTTGCCGGGCGCGGGTAATATTTTGATTTTTAATAATGGCAACGGCCGTTTAGATGAAAATTATTCATCGATTGAGGAGATTACGCCGCCGGTGGATGGGGATGGGCGTTATTTGCGTGATAGTGTGACGGCGTATGGGCCGGAGGTACCGACGTGGCAGTATGTGGCACCTAATCGGACTGATTTTTATGCGTCGTTTGTGTCTGGGGTGCAGAGGTTGGCGAATGGGAATACGTTAATTTGTAGTGGGCCGCAGGGGTATTTCTTTGAGGTGACGGCCGAGGGGGAGACGGTGTGGGATTATGATAGTGAGGAGCAGATTTTCCGGGTGCGGCAGTATGATGGGGATTATGGGGGGGTGATGGCGGTGTTGCGGCCGTATATGAGTTACGTACCGGTTGTGTTGCGGTAAGGAAGGGATGGGGGGGGAGTTTTCTGTTTGGGTTGGCGAGGTGAGGGAGGTGTTGGTTTGAGGGATGTTTGGTGAATTTTGACGCGGATTTTGGGGATTTTGGGGATTTTTTGGTGTTGGTGAAAAGAGGATGGTTGTTCAGGTTTGGATCGCCCGAGCGTGAACGGATACAGATGTGAAATTTATGTCAAGTAGCAAATTGGGATAGAAATGGCTATTTTGAGGCTATTTTCGTAGGTTAATCGCGTCATAAAGAGGTTGGGGTGTTCGTCCGCGTCCCGCACGGGTGTAAACACACCGTGCTAGGATTGGCGCCCGGTGAACCGGGCTGGGGTTGGGTGAGGGTAAGGTTGAGGGCAAGTAGCAGTTGACATAAATTTGGCACGCGTATCGTGAACGCATCGGGCTAGTTGGGACGTCTCCTCGAAGATAGTGTTGTTTTTTAGATAAGAGAAGTGGGTGTTCAGTTGGAAGTCTGGCGATTTAACAAATCGCGCCACCTCGAGGGGGTTTGGGGGTGGGTTGATTGGGTAGTGTGTGGTTGAAAGACGATGGGATATCGGGATGGTGAATATGGGGGAAGTTTAATCGTTGGGGAGGCATTGGTCGCAGGGGCAGGCTTGGCGGAGCATTGGCCAAGTGTAGATGCCGGTGGTGTGGCCGTCGCTCCAGAAGGGTTGGAGGGCGTAGCTGCCGACAGCTTGGAGGTTTTCAAGCATGAGGTTGGTGGCGGGGGCGTCACGGACTTGGCGGGGGTCGGGGGGGGTACCCATGTTGGCGTGGCCACCTTTGCATTCGACGCAGGGGCAGATGGTGCGGAGGCCATCGAAGGAGTAGTGGCTTTGATGGCCATCGTCCCAATTGATGGTGATGACACGGATAGAGCGGTCGGCTTTGATACCAGTTGGTTTCATGGAGAAAATCCTTTTATATTATTTGCGTTATGAACTATTAGGGTGGGGGCGTGACCACCATTGATAGTGGCCAAAGGAGGTGAAGCCTGCTTTGGTTAGGAAGGTTTCGGCGGCGGTGTTGTTGAGGGGGAGGACGGTGCCGAGGAGGTCGAACGGCCGTGGGTTGGTGATGATGGGGGTGGTTTTGGGGCCATCGAGGGGGCCTTCGAGCCAGAGGCCGTGGTAGTTGATGGTGTCGACGGGAAGTTGGCGGACCCAAGGGGGGAAGTGGGGCCAAGGGGGAGCGGTTTTGATCCAGAGTTGGGCGAGTGAGCCGGCGGGGGTGAAGTTGAGTTGTTGGAAGAGGGCTTGGCTGGGTTGGTTTTGGTGGTGGATGAGGCCGCGGGCGAGGGTGGCGCCTTGTTGCCAGCCGATGTCGAGGCTGGCGGCGAGGAGGGCACGGCCGATGCCGAGGCGGCGGGCGGTGGGGGAGACGGCGAGGAGGTCGAGTTCCCAGCGGGCGATGCCGGCGTGGGTGGTGAGGAAGCTATCGAGGAAGCCGACGAGGGTGCCGTGGCGTTCGGCGACGAGGGTGGTGTGGTGGGGGTGGTTGAGGACGTGGCCGAGTTGGGTGGCGGAGACGGGCACATCGGGCCAGGCGTTTTGTTTGATGTTGAGGATGGCGGCGATATCGCCGATCATAGCGGGACGGATGAGGATAGTTTTCATGGGTGGTATTATAGATTTAATTGGGGAAAGAGGCGAATGGGGGGGCTGAGCTGGGGCGGGGGGTGGGGGAAGGAGGGGGAGGAGGCCGAGGGGAGGTGAGGAGAGAGGTGAGGTTAGGGGGA
>DATHYN010000510.1:0-24138 GCA_035459145.1 Anaerolineae bacterium
GGCCCCAACGATTTACCCCCCACCAAATGCATATGCAAATGATACACTTCCTGACCCCCATGCTTATTACAATTCACAATCAACCGATACCCATCCGCCGCAATCCCCTCCGCCTCGGCCAACTGCTTCGCCACCGTAAACATCCGCCCCAACGCCAACTCATCATCAGCCGTCACATCGTTCGCCGTCGGAATCACCCGATTAGGTACAATCAAAATATGCACCGGCGCCTGCGGATTAATATCCCGAAACGCTGTCACCAACTCATCCTGATACAATGTGTCCGACGGAATCTCACCCCGAATAATCTTAGCAAATAACGTTGTCATCATATCTCCTTCTATCAACTCAAAATCAACAAACTATCTTTATTCGACAATACCGGCGGAATAACAATCCCCTCATTATGACTCACATCAACATACAAAAGCGCCTGCAAATTAGCCAACCACGCCGGTAAACGGCTCAACTGATTATCTTCCATCACCAACGTCTGCAAGCCCGCCAACAAATGCACCGTCGAGGGCACCTCCCCAAACTCATTTTTAGCCATGTACAACGATTGCAAATTAGTCAATTGGCTAAACATCGTCGGTAAATCGCTCAACGCATTCCGCGACAAATAAAAAGTCCGCAAATTGGTTAACTGACCAACCGCTTCCGGCAAACTCGCCAACTGATTATCCCGCACATCTAACATCGTTAACTGCCTACAATGGGTCAACACCAGCGGAAAATGAGCAAACTCATTTTGAGCCAAATCAAGATAAGTCAAATTCGTTAACCGATGAAAATTGGCCGGCAATGAATGTAATTTGTTCTGGGCCAGCTTCAAAGTTCGCAAATGAGTCAACTCCGTTAACTCGTCTGGCAAACGTTCTAAACCAGCATTCAACCAACTTAAGCGGGTAATATGGTCACGACCATCATAACTAACTTGGGTCGGTTCACTCCCAATAATTTGGATTAATTTTTCAAGTACAGCTGTATCATGATTTTGTGATGAATCTGTCATTTGTCTAGTCCATAATGAAGAGAATGAGGCGCTTTTTATACGCCTCATCTAATGTTGCTAATGCTTACTTGATAAAGAAACTACTCAACCTCGGCCGCCGCCTCCGTCATCACCGTCGCCAGCAATGTATAAGCCGCCACCCACGCCTCTTCTAACTCCGGCGTAAACTCATCGCCAAACTTTTGTTGTAACGTCCAAATCAGCGCCCCACCGACCACATCATAATGCGGCACCTCCGCCCCATATTCAACATGTCGCCGCCCCAAATCTTGCACAGTCGGCACAATCGCTTCCGGATGATGTAAACTTGTCACCACCATCGACAACGTCTGCATCAACTTATGCTTTTGCTCAGCCATATCATCACTAAACAAAGGCCGCACGCCAGGCGCCACTTCAAACAGACGCCCATAAAAAGTATCCGCTGTCTCATTCGTGATTGGAATCACTTTTTTAAAAGAGGTTTGCACTAAGGCAATTTGTTCAGGGGTCATTGTAATACCACTCCTATGCTTCGATTATTGAATAAAACTACCTTGTTGTATAATACGGTAATATAGACCTAGATTAACATTATACCGGATATTTTCATCAACGTATAGTAAGTACTTCTGTCATTCCGGCGCAGGCCGGAATCCATCATGTTACTTGATAGCAACCAGTCTGGTTTTTGTCATGTCACCCATGGATTCTGATTTTCATCAGAATGACAAATGTAAAGGAATTAATGAATCATCCCAAAATGTCGACAATATTTAGTTTAATGCACGTAAAAAGGATTTCATGAACGAAATTACACATTTGATTTTAGATATGGATGGCGTCTTGTGGCGTAGCACCGAACCAATGCCCGGCTTAACCAACTTTTTCGACACCCTCCACCAATTATCAATCCCCTTCATCATGGCCACCAACAACGCCAGCAATACCCCCGCCATGTACGTTGACAAGTTAGCCAAGTTTGGCGCTAATGTCACCGCAGACCAAATCTTAACCTCGGCCGTCGCCACCGGCCTCCACCTCCAACAACAATACCCCCAAGGCGGCCGCGTCGTCATCGTCGGTGACGTTGGCCTCCACCAAGCCCTCACCCAAGCCGGTTTCGATGTCATCAATCCCCCCGGCTCTAAAATCTCGCACGAACAACTCTTTAGCCAACTACCCGTCGACTTAGTCGTCGTCGGCTTCACCCTCAACCTCGACTACCTCTCCCTCGCCGTCGCCACCGCCGCCATCAACCAAGGCGCCGCCTTCTACGGCGCCAACCCCGACCTAACCTATCCCAGCCCGTGGGGCCCTCTCCCCGGCGCTGGCTCCATCCAAGCCTTGCTCACCGCCGCCACCGATGTCGAACCGATAACCATCGGCAAACCCGCCCCCCTCATGTTCGAGGTCGCCTTGCGCCGCCTCGGCAGTCCCCCCGCCACCACCGCCATGGTCGGCGACCGCCTCAATACCGACATCGCCGGCGGCACCGCCGCCGGCCTCAAAACCATCCTCACCCTCTCCGGCATCACCCAACCCTCCGATCTCGATGACAGCCCTATCCAACCTGATTATGTCGTCACCGATATCACCGACCTCGCCACCAAACTTAAACAACGACTATAATCAAACCAAAGGATATCACCATGATTAACCTCTATGACCTCGAATACCATGAACTAGAACAACTCGTCAAAGAACAAGGCCAACCCCAATTCCGCGCCCAACAAATCTGGGAATGGCTCTACCAACAGTACGCCCTCGATTTTGACGAAATGAGCAACCTCCCCAAAAGTTTACGGGCCAAATTAGCCACCATCGCCACCCTTAAACCGATGGAAGTTGTCCTCAACGAAAAATCAAGCGATGGCCAAACCAAAAAATTACTATTCAAATTAAATGACGGCCGTCTCATCGAAACGGTCCGCATGAAATATGAAAAACGGGTCACCCTCTGTATCAGCACCCAAGCTGGCTGTGCCATGGGCTGTGTCTTCTGCGCCACCGGCCAAATGGGCTTCATGCGCCATCTCACCGTCGGCGAAATCGTCGCCCAAGTCCTCTATTTCGCCCATGAATTAGCCCAAACCGATGAACGCGTCACCAACATCGTTATGATGGGCATGGGCGAACCGCTACACAACTACGACGACACCCTCAAAGCGGTCGACCGTCTCACCGACGAAGATGGCTTCAACCTCGGCGCCCGCAAAATCACCATCTCCACCGTCGGCCTCGTCCCCGCCATCCGCCGCTACGCCGATGAACAACGCCAAACCCCCCTCGCCCTCTCCCTCCACGCCGCCACCGATGCGGAACGGGACAAACTGATTCCGATTAACAAAAAATGGCCCTTGGCCGAATTAATGGATGCCTGTCATTACTATATCCAGAAAACAAACCGCCGCCTCACCATCGAATGGGCCCTCATCGCCGGCGAAAACGATACCGTCGAACAAGCTGTCGCCCTCGGCCGCCTCCTCAAAGGCATGCTCTGCCACGTCAACCTCATCCCCCTCAACCCCACCAAAGGGTACGGTGGTGCCCCCTCCAACCGCGAACAAGTCGCCGCCTTCCAAGACACCCTCACCCAATACGGCGTCACCAGCACCGTCCGCGTCCGCCGCGGCATCGACATCCAAGCCGGCTGCGGCCAATTACGCGACCGCGCCCTCACCAACTAAGGCGTCCACGACCACAACCCATCGGGGGCTACCAACCACGCCCCCGATTCATCCCCCAAAATCCAACTAACCTGCCCGTCAATCTCCGCCGACCACGGCCAATCCAGACGCAAATCCCACGCCCCATCCGCCCAATGATACCCTCCCTCGGCCGCCACCAACCACATTCCCCCCTCCCCATCCGAATGAAGACTCTGTAACTGCATCCCCTCCCCATCACGCACCAACTCCCGCCCCTCCCAATCTGTCTGCCACCGCCACAACTGCCCATCCATCAATCCCCACACCCAACCATCAGCCGTCGCCGCCAAATCCATCAACCCGATCGGCCATTCCACCATCTCCCCATCTTCCCACCGCCGCAACCAAGACTCCCCTTGTCGACCCGTCCACCCCACCGCCCAAACCGTATTCCCCACCACGGCCACATTATTCGCCAACCAATCAAACCGCTCCCACCGCTCCCCATCAAAACGAGTCAAATTCATCCCCGTTGCCAACCAAACCGCACCATCATCCGTCCAGGCCGAGGCCAATACCCGCCCCAACAGACGATCACAATCATCATTAACCTCTTGCCAACCCTCGGCCCAATACGCCACCCGACAATTCCAAATCGACCACACCCGCCCATCCGGCCCTTCTGTAAAATGAGTACTATTCCCCGGCTGAAATTGCCAGCTCTCACCATCCCAAACCGATATCCCCCGCTCTCTTGGCGGCCACGTCCCCCGCTCAAACCCAAGCCATAGCCGCCCATCATCCGCTAATAACGCCGTCCGCGGATACTTCTCCGCCGGCCCATCCTGCAACAGCTGCCACGCCCCCTTCGCTGTCCGCGCCACCAAACCAGTTTCACTCAACACCGCCACCGACCCGTTAGGACTCAGCACCAAGCGCGACAAATCCGTAGCCTCCGCTTCCGTTCCGATAATTTCAGCCTGCCAAGCACCATCTACAAAATGAAACAATCCATTCCCATACGCGTGCCAGCCACCACATGTCGCCACCCACGGCCGCCGCTCCCTATCCCAGCCCAAATCACACACAATCTGACTCCCCCCCGAGGCAAACACAACCTCCCACTTTGCCCCCGTCCACACGTACACATCATCATATTGCCAATACAACCACGGCCGCCCGGCCACATCCGCCCCCAAAAAATGACCACCAGGCATATCCGGCATCGGCAACCCCACTCGGCTATCAAAGACAGTCAACCCCTCCTCTGGCGCAAACCGTTGCACCAACCCCGTCGGATACCCTAGCCAGATCGCCTTATCCGCCCCCCACACCAACTTATTCGCCCCGGCCACTTCCAAACCGGGATAATCTTGCCAACGGCCGTTCTCATTCTGCCACAGCCGATTATTACTCACCAACCAAACCGTCCCCACCCCACTACTTTCCAACAACACCACCTCTTCATCCCCCTCAATTTGCCACCCCGTATCCGCCGCCCACACACCAGCCTCTAACCGCATCAGCACACCATCAGCCAACAATACCCATAAACGGCCGCGGCCGTCGGCCGCGACCTGCCGCACCGCTGTCGTTAACGGCCGTTTCCCCACCTGATACCGCTCATATTCGCCCGTAACCAAATCCCACAACAACAACCCCTCCCAGCTACCAACCCACAACTTATCATCCGTCTGAAAAGCAAAACTGGTCACATTCTTCAAACTAGGCCACAAGCGCCAATTCGGAACCGCCTCATCAATCGTCGCTGGCAGGAGCCGACTATTGGCCGGCGCGGCCGCCGGCAGGCGGCCCAACTCACTCACAAATGGCTCCGCTGTACCCACCGCAATCGGTACAGACGCCAAAGATGAATGTGCTGACTGCGTCACGGCAACCGCAACTTGCTCTTTATTATTCCCACACCCAACAACCAATAATAACAATAACAGATAACAATAGCATCGCATGGTAATATCTCCTTTTGTCTAACATCGTTGAGCATACCACACCCATATCTCAACAACAGGCTATTTTCACCACGCTTAACCTTTGATTCTCCTACCCCAACTACGACTACCCCGCCAAAATCGCCTCAAGTCTTGCTACCAAATGATCTAACGCAAACGGCTTCGCCAAAAACTCAGTATAGGTCGGTGAATCCGTAAAATCGAGCAACTTCCCTTGGCTATAACCGGAAAAAATAATCGCGGGCAAATCACCACGCAACTGGCGCATTTCATCCAAGGCAACATCCCCTGGTTTAATCGGCATCGTCAGATCAATAATAACCAGGGCCACCTCTTCTTGATGCTCACGAAATACAGTGACCCCATCTTCGCCATCTTCTGCTAATAACACTTGATAGCCACGCATTGTTAAATACTCTTTTAACGCCGCCCGAATATTCATATCATCATCCACTATCAAAATCTTCCCCCCAGTCAACTGGTCACGTTGTGGCTCGATACCATTTAGCATCCCCATCGGCTGACTCACCGGCCATAATACAATAAACGTTGCCCCCTCACCTTCAACTGTATCTACTTGTAAATAACCCCGATGATTTAAAACAATCCCTTGTATAGCCGCTAAACCTAAACCGCGCCTCGTCATTTTGGTGGTGAAAAACGGGTCAAATAGTTTCTGTATATTTTCACTGGGGATGCCATACCCTTTATCAGCTACACTTAAACGTATGTATTGATTGGGCCGCACGGCTTGGCCGAGGGTATCAACCACATGATCTCCCGCGTGAACATCAAACCGCTCCGCCGTAACACGTATCTCCCCCTCGGCCCCCTCATACGCTTCCACCGCATTCGTCACTAAATTAATAATAACTTGCTGAACATGGCCACTATTACCAGCTATTGAGGGCAACTCTTCGGGCAAATCAAAAACAAGCTTACACTTTTTACCCGCTGTCATTTCAAACAGCCTTGAATTCTCATCAAAAAAAGAGAGTAAATCAACTGGCGCCAAATCAACTGGCTCGGTACGCGCATAAGCCAACAACTGCCGCGTCAAATTAGCCGCTTTTTCCGCAATCTGATTGCTTGTTTCAATATTTTGCCAACTCGGATGCTCCCCCCCTAATTTCATCTGCGCCAAACTATTCTGCATCAAAATCGCTGTTAACAAATTGTTGAAATCATGAGCCACACTCCCCGCCAATACCCCCACACTTTCTAAACGTTGGGTCTTTTGCATCACAGTTTCTACTTGCTTTCGTTTCGTAATATCCTGTCCCGCCCCATGCACAAAGACCAACTTGCCCATTCCATCCAACACTGGCCGATTATGTAATCGCAACCATTTCGATTCCCCCTCTTTCGTGCGCACACGAATCTCTTCCATACTCGACTCCCCACGCTGTAACTGCGCCGTAATACGTTTCAACGTATCATGATCAACGGGATCCACAATCTTTTTTGTCAAAATATCATAAGTGATACTATCCTTGGCATAACCCAAAATCCGCCACCACGCATCTGTCATCCACTCCACCCGAACCATCCGCTCGGCCACATCAACCAGTAACGAATATGTAAAATCAGACGTCAACTCAGATACCAACCGATACCGCTGTTCCGATTGACGCAACGCCATCTCCGCCCGTTTACGTTCATTCAACTCTTGTCGCAACGATGTATACAAACGCGCATTTTGAATCGCAATCGCAATACTGTCTCCAATCGCCTCCAACGCTAACATATCATTGCCATTAAACCCATAATATTGTCCACTATGCACGTCTAAAATCGCAACTGTATGTTTTTGAATACGAATCGGTAAGCAAAGAAAGGATTTCGTCTCTGTCAAGGCAGCCAAATCAGCCGCAAACTCTTTTTCTTGGCGCACATCTTGACAAACAAATGGTTCACCATAACGGGCTACCCAACCGATAATGCCTGTGGTTAAGGGGATGGTGGTGTGTAACGGCCGTTCCCCCTCATAACAACCCGCCCGCCCCTCTAACTTCAAAACCTCCCCCTCTAACCAATAAAGTCCCACATGACAACTCTCAAACGCGTCAGCAATCAACACCGGAATCGTCTGTGTCAAATCCTCTAAGGTACGTACCGCCGCAATCTCATTACTCACCTGTCGAATAATAGCTAACTGCATCTGATGCTGCCCCCGATCAGTCTGCTTACCCAACTTCTCAGAGATATCCTGAACAATAACTAACATTCCCAACTCCCCCTCAAACATAATTGGCATCCCCCGCACCTTCGCCTCAAAAACAGTCCCATCCAACCGCAATAACTTTTCATACGCTTCGGGAACAGTCTCTCTCTTCTCTTCCTTCGACCTTTGTACACGCTGCGCCACAACTTGCTGATAATCTTCATGAACAAAACGCATAATCGGCTCCCCAATTAGCTCCGTCGCCGATTTGGCCTGCAACAAATTAACCGCAACCTCATTCACATACTGCACCCGCCCTTCCACATGAACACAAATGCCTAACGGTAACATCTCCATCATAACTGGCGCAATATCATCTCCCCAATACAACAAATCCAGATCCCCTCCCTTTTCGCCTTCATTAATCACATAATTGCTAAACCCCAGCGCAAATTGGCTCAAAACAATACGCCACCGCTCTTCCATCTCCTCCGATAAATTGCCTAAAGTTTGCAAATACCGGTTAATCGCCATCTGAGTCGCACCTAAGATAGCAACATGCCCCTCTGAGCACTCGGCCAATTTACGCCCAATTTCTTGTGAGCTCTCAATATCATACGCCCCCTCAACAGCCCCTTTTAATCGCTCCCCCCATAGAGCCAGCATTTTTTTATCAGGCAATTCCAAGTTTTCAATTTTCACCGCTTGCAAAGCCTGTTCCCAAAAAATCACTAAATGGTTGTTGTAATGTTGTGTCATAATGTTTTAATTTGTAATCAATACTACTACAAATGTCCTATCTCTTAATCAAAAACTTTTTTAATCGTATTAAACCCAATATAATACAAGCAACGAAAAAGTATTACGTTGTTTAACCTAAAGATTTTGCACTTCTGAATCTAACAACTTCCATGCATTAGCCATCTTGTTGTCCGCTCCAAGCTTCAAACAATTTAGTCTAATACACATAACTAATATAACTTACGTGGTCTTATAAAAATGACTCAACCCACTTCAAATAAACAAAACACCGTTATTATTGTTGATGATCAACATGAATTAGCCACAATGCTCACCACCATTTTTGAATACGCTAATTATAACACGAAGTTTTTCTTAAATGGACGCCAGTTTTTAGACTGGTTACATTCTTTCAATAATACCCCCCCTCTTGCCGATCTAATCTTGCTAGATCTAAATCTACCCGATATGACTGGTGCCGAAATTTATCAAGAATTTCGCCAACACCCTTTTTCTGACCATCTTTCAGTCATCATATTTTCAGGTAACGAAAAAATCGAGAAACGGGTCGAACTTATGAATCTTGGGGCTGATGACTATTTAGTCAAACCTTGCGCCCCAGAAGAATTGTTAGCCCGCGTTGCCCTCCACATCAAACTAAAACAAACCCGTCTCGCTCAGAAAAAAGCGGAAGACACTGTCGCTCTCCAAACGCAAAGTTTTCGTGCTATCAATGAAATTGGTCGTCAAGCCGCTCAACATCTCGATCTTGATAAAATGATGAATCTTGTCACCACCAATATCGTTAACTCCTTTAACTGTTCCGGCTGCCAAGTATTTCTCGTAAATACTGATAGCGATGAGTTAAATCTCATTGCTTCAATGCCCCCTGATATGCCCCCTCCCGCTAACCAATTACATCAACAAGCATGGGAACAACAAGAGTTTATCATTACTGAAAGCACCGTATCTCTACCCATTATTCGGGAACAAGTCTGCCTTGGCACACTGTTTCTCACTTACCCTCAAGATAGTACCATCCCCCCTCATCATCTACAAGCTTTGCAAATCCTCACCAATCAACTTGGCAATACCGTCACCAATGCCTTCCTATTTCACGATATCCAACAACGCAATCAGCAATTAGAGCAGGTTTTAGCCGATAATACACGTCTTTTCCGTGCCGAAAAAGAACAAAGGCAACAAATTGAAAAAATTCATTTTCTAGCTCAAAATATCAATACAACCTTAGACACCGATGAAGTATTAGCCACCGCCACCGATAGTCTACGCGCTGTCTTCAATGTTGATGCCGGCTCAATCGTCCTCCACGACAAGCCCAATCAACAGCTCATTTTTGCCAGCAGTTTAGCCCAAAGTCCCACCCTTCAAAGAGTTCGTATTCCAGACAAAACAGGTGTTGTTGGCCAAGTCATTCGCCAAGGAACCCCCTTAATCGTCAACAATGCGCCACAAGACAAACGATTCTCGCCCGCTATAGATACCTTTCTTAGTTACCGCACAAAATCCATTCTTTGTGTCCCCCTAATCGTCCACGATCAAATTATAGGCGCTATCGAACTAGTCAATAAGGTAGACGGCCCCTTTAATGAAAACGATTTGCGCTTATTAAGGGCCATGGCTGGTCCGGTAGCTACCGCTCTTGAAAATGCCCGCCTATACCAAAGCCAAAGCACCCTCATTCAACAGCTAAAAATATCACAGGAACAGTTAATTCAAAGTGAAAAACTATCTGCTACCGGCCGTTTGGCCGCTTCACTCGCCCATGAAATCAACAACCCCTTACAAGCAATTCATAGCTGCTTACAATTAACTTTACAATTCAATCTCGATGCCGACAGCCAAAAGCAATACCTGCAAATGGCTGTCGAAGAAGTTGATCGCCTCGCTGAACTTGTGAACCGTATTCTAGAGTTCTCCCGCCCCTCTACCAGCGAACCCAAACAAACCAATATTCACCATCTCATACAACAAGTTCTCGATCTTACTCACAAATACGTTTCTTATCATAAATGGCACATCAAACAGATTTTTGCCTCCGATATCCCCATAATCAAAGTCATTCCAGACCAAATTGCGCAAGTCTTCTTAAGTATTATCCTAAATGCTTTTGATGCTATGCCAGATTCTGGTAAACTAACTATTCAAACAAAGCTCAATCAAGACCAAATTGAAATCAGTTTTCAAGATACCGGTGTAGGCATGTCAACTAAAATGCAAGAAAATATTTTTGACCCTTTTTACACTACCAAGAAAACAGCTTCTGGCTTAGGCTTAACCATTAGTTATAACATTATTAAGCAACATGGTGGCACAATTCTTGTCCAAAGCAGTATTGGACAAGGTAGTACATTTACCGTTTGCTTGCCTAAAATTTAATTTTTTATATAACACTCTGCAGGCAAATATCTATGGCTACTAAAATTTTAATTGTTGATGATGAAAAAACAACTCGAACCGCCCTTTGTGAAGCTTTTCGGCAAATGGGCTTTTCCCCTTCAGTTGCTAGTTCCGGCAATGAAGCCCTTACACAAATCAGTAATAACCAATTTGAAGTGGTCATTTTAGATATAGAAATGCCCGGTATCAAAGGGGATCAAGTACTTACCTCGGCCCAAAAAATCGCCCCCGAAACCGCCTTCATCGTCCTGACCGGCCACGCCTCAACCGACACCGCCATCACCGCCCTCCGCTCCGGCGCCCACGACTACCTCCGCAAACCCGCCTCCCTCGACCAAATCTTTACCGCCGTCACCGATGCCCTCGACAAACAAGATGAGCGCCGCCGTCAACGTGAAGCCGTTCGCCTCCTCGAACAAGCAATGGGCACCCTCTACCCTGAAAATCATACATCAACCCACATCCCTACCCATATCATTGAAGCGGGCCAACTACTCATTGATACCACCACCCAATTAGTCACTTATAACAAACAAGAAATTAATACCACCCCCATTGAATATAAACTAATTTGCAAATTAGCTCAAAATAACAATATCATTCTCACTTACGCCCAACTAGCCTATGCCTCCCATGATTTAAGCCTCGAAGAAAGTGAAGCTCGCACCCTTCTCCGCCCCCATCTCTACCGTTTACGCCGTAAACTAGAAGAGCATAATGCCACCCCCATCAAAGTCGTTCGGGGCCGTGGCATTATGCTCAAAACAAATTCCTAAAACAAACGCTTAATCGCGAATACGTTAATCCCCTGCTGAACCAATCATCGATTCAAACAACGCTTTGCTGAAACCAGTCGTTTCTAAGAACAAATCCATCCGCCGATCATCGTAGGATTGCAACATAATATTCAAATCTAAATCCATAACCCGATCCAACGCTAAGTAACGCGCCATCTTATCAGCCGCATCACCATATTCCGCTTCAATCACCGGCCCAATTTGACCCCGGCAGAAACTCATCGCTCCAATCACCCAACGCGGATCTAAACCAACCTCCACATGACGTACCCCAATCTTATAACGACGCTCTAAATACGCATCACCATATTGACCCGTCGCCAAACTTAAAATCCATGCCCGTAAATGCGTCTTCAACGTGTCACGGCGCCCTTCTAATAAATTCTTCGTCGTATCAAACTCATCTAACTGTTCATAAAATGAATCAATCCATGCATCAGCATGTTTCTCCAAAGCTGGCTTCATCTCTGCTAATAAAGCTGCATCCGCATCACTTAAACCACCATAACGGCGCATTTGCGCAATATCAAAACTCATTGTTTATCTCCTTAACTATCCATAGATAGTTTTAAACGTCAAAAATATACATCAACACCAAAGGGTATTACCCACCAATACCCTTTCTAAATAAATTACGCTGCGCTAGAGAATCTTGCCCACGGCCGCGGCCGCGTCACCACACTCCATAAACGCCATCCCTAAATTCACACCAACTGGGGTCAAGCCAACAAAGCTAGCCCGATCACTCGCCCGAATCGCAATAATATTGCCGTTCTCCGCTTGAATCAACGTCTGCTTCACACCACCTTGTCCTAACTGTTGCGCCGAACGGGATGACAAACTGATCAAACCAGCAGTCACCGCCGCTACCCGATTACCATCCAAACTACCACTCAACGCACTCGCTAATAACAAACCATCACTATCAACAACAGCCGCCCCTAAAATATCGGTCGAACTGTTCACTAATTCATTCAATAAACTTTTTAACTGCTCACTTTTACTTGCCATTTCATCTTCTTCCTTTTCTGAATGTTGGGCCAATAAATTTTGTAACATTGCGGCATCATCTGGCGATAAATCCGCCATCATATCCGCTAAACTCTCTTCCGACTCCTCTCCCTCGTCTACAACTCCTTGCTCATCTAATTGTCGCAAACCCTCCATAACTAAATAATCCCAACTATGGGCCACACTACGCTCTGGCGGGGGTACATCCTTCTCAATTTTGAAGGCCCCTTCACGCCAAGTTAATAACTCATAAACGACTTCTTCGGCTACAACCGCATCCCCACTACCACGATGTAATTCAACGTGATGTAATTCCCCCTCGGCCAAATATAAAAAACCCTTATTCCCCTTATTCTCCACTTCAATCCGAGCCTGACCCCGCTCATGTACAACCAATTGCACCAAGGTCGGCAAACTCATATCACGCAAATCACCTTCTATGGCCATTATTTAATCCTCTATCTCCGCTTTTAACTCTCGAATCACTTGCCCCAATAACCGCTTATAGGCGACTGATTCCGTAAATATAACCGTTAATATTAACTGTGTGCCACTCACGGGAAACAATTGACAAACCATCCAATTATCCCGCTCCATCTCAATCGTGATCTGCTCCACCTGACTAAAACTTAACAACACCGCCGCTTGCCGCGCCGCCGCCGTCACAAAACCAGCCACCGCCGCTAACCGCCCCGCCTCAGCCGGTGCCGCCTGTATCACTAACCCATCAACCGTCGACAATACAACACTGTCCACCGACCGATCTTTAGCCAAATCAGTTAACACCCTCTCTAAACGGTGCGCCGTCGCCGACACATCCCCTTCTAATATAGAAAAATCAATGCTCATTTAAAAATCTGAAAATAAATCATCTAATTGACTACTCACTTCGTCACCAAAATCAACATCTAAATCCGCCATAGACGCGGTACTATCATCACGATTTAAAGCCGCTACCTCCGCTATATTCAATAACTCTTGCCGCGCCTCTTGTGCAAATAAGCGAACCAAACCTAACGTCGTTTGCTTCGTAAACGCAATAATTAACAACAAATCATGCCCCACCTCAACCGTATATAGATTAGCCACCGCTCCTTCATGTAATTGCTGTTTAAACCGAGCTGTATTACGCAAACCTAAAAAATTACCCATCTCTATCCCCGCCGCAAAACTGGCGGCCGCTAAGGCTGATAAACCAGTACTTTGCATCCCCGATAACCGTCCTCGATATAATATTAATCGCCCACTGACATCGGAAACCATTACCAACGGTGCCGCAACTTTATCGGCCAACCGTATCAAACAACGATCAATCTGTTGTGTTTGCTCTTCATCAAATGTTAATGGTCTTGCATCTAATACTGGTTGATTCATATCTATCCTACAGACGACTAATAACTTGGTTGATTAAATTTTTGAGCGTCTCAATGACACCCTGCCCTTCTAAGGCTACTGCTGGAATGACTGGCGCATTGGTCACATTCAAGAACCGACCCAATAACTCATGATCAACCGCATCAGGCAAATCCTGTTTGTTACATTGCAACACAAATGGCAAATCCTCGGGCGAACGACCCATACTTTTTAAATTATCCCACATCCCTTCCAATGCCCGCCGATTTGCCGCTAATCGCTGTACTGAAGAATCCGCCACAAAGACCAATCCATCCACATCGCGCAAAACCAATTTGCGTGTCGCCGCATAATAAACCTGCCCCGGCACAGTATACAATTTGAATTTCGGTTTCAATCCCTTAATCTCATTCAATTCCATCTGCATAAAGTCAAAAAACAATGTCCGATCTTCACGCGTTTTTACTGATACCAACTCACTCCGCTGTGGGCTAGGTACCCGCGTATGCACATGCTCCAAATTAGTTGTTTTGCCACTTAAAGCCGGTCCATAATAAACCAATTTAACTTGCAGCTCTTTTAGTTTCCAATTAATTAACATCGTTTATGATACCATGACTTCAAATTCAAACCGCGTTCCTTGATAATCTGATGAGATCTCTAACGTCCCATCGTATTGCGCAAACCTCTCTTGCAATTTGGTTAAACCATAGGGGCCTACCACTTTAGGCAACTTTATCTCTTGTCCATCACCACTAATGTTTCCAAACAATAAATTACCATTGCGACTAAACGACAAACGCACCTGACTGGAATGTCCTTGCTGATGTAGTAATTTTAACCCAGCTACTATCGTTTGCAAAACTAAATGCGTATAACTAGTTGGCAATGAGTCCAAACCCTTAATAAAACTCTCCACTTTCACTTTCGTCTGTTGCTCAAACTTAAACAACATTCCTTCTAATCGCGACGTCACCGATGCCGGAACCTCCGCCGGAACCTCCGCCGGAACCTCCGCCTCATCCTCTTTCTTCACCGGTGCCGCTTCTTTAACTTCAACCACATCCCGCTTCGGTTCTCTCTTGGCCACAGCCTTACTCGGCATCGATGGCCCACTCAAACTATCATCCATGGAGAAAAAGCTGTCTAACTCATCCCGTACCGAATCAGCAAACCCATCTCCCACATCTGTCGCCCCACCAGATGTCTCCCGACCAAGTAAATCCATAATCTCATCGAGCGCCCGCCGCGTATATAACCACACCATACCAATCCGACTATTTCCCTTGCGCCTATCTTGCACAATCGTTAAAAAGAAATTGTCCCCTAAATTAGTCGCATACAAATCATAAGGTGGCCCTTCAAAATAGGTCAAATGAATCGGTTGCGGATACTCTAACTGTTGGGCCAAAGCCCCTGATGCCGCCATCGTACTCCCCAACAATACCAATATCGACGAAAAATCAAACTCTTCCGACGATCCTGTATAACATAATACCCGCCCATTCGTGTCTGCCACTACGATTGAAATCGCCCCTAAATCCACCCGCAACAACTCTAACCGCTCTGTCAACCGCTCAAAACTATCCCCTGTCAAAGCTAAAACACCCGACGATTTACCCTGCGGCCGGTTCAACGCTTCCCGTACCGCCCCCAACAACTCCGACATCCGTAACGGTTTCGAAAATGTCTTAAACGTATCCAGCCGTTTCGCTTCCTGCCACACATCTGCTGACCCAAATGCCGTCACCAACATCGTTTTCGTCTGGGGTGACACTTGCCGTACACGCCGTAATAACTCTAATCCATCCATGTTGGGCATGCTTAAATCAGTAATCATCAAATCATAACTATGTTTTTGTAACTCAACCAACGCCTCGGCCCCCGAATTCACCGCCTTAGCCATATAATTCTCGTCAATCATCTCCAAATTTTTCTGGAAAAAGAAAGCGACTTTAGGCTCATCATCAACAATAAGAATACGATATGAAGACATTTTTTAACTTAAACCTACCCATTATTCAAACAATTTACGATAAAATTGCGCCTCAGGACTAATCATAACCAATTACACCCAAACATACCACCCCAATATGCTTCAACTTCAATTCAAAATAATTACAAAAAAAAATTCTAACTAAATTTTTATAGCCAAAACCAACATAAACAGGCAAAATAGACTGTACTCAATTCATCTTTAGCAATTTATCTGTTTTTTTGATGTATTCTTTAAAGTTGTTTAACTAAAAGATTACAAACTTTGAATTCAAAAACGTCAACGTATTAAATTGCCAAGATTATTTAGTTTAATACACTTATTGGGAGAAAAACAATGATCAACGTCCGTAATCTACATAAATCGTATGGACCAGTCCAAGCCCTTAAAGGGGTCAGCTTTTCCATTGAAGCCGGAGAAATCATTGGCCTCCTCGGCCCCAATGGCGCTGGTAAAACAACCATCATCAAAACCCTAACCGGTTACATCCAACCCGATCAAGGGGCTGTCTCCATCGGCGGCCTCGATGTCCTCACCAACCCTCTCGACGTCCAAGCCCAAATCGGCTACCTCCCCGAAAACGCCCCCCTCTACCCCGAACTTACCGTCCAAGCCTACCTCAAAATGATCGCCGATTTGCGCCAAATCCCCCCCAACCAACAAACAAAACTTATCTCCCAAGCCATCTACGATACCGACCTCCACAATCACCTCACTCGGCCCATCAGCCAACTCAGTAAAGGCTACCGCCAACGCGTTGGCCTCGCCCAAGCCATCCTCCACCAACCCAAACTCCTCATCCTCGATGAACCAACCGTCGGCCTCGACCCCACCCAAATCGTCGAAATCCGCCAACTCATTCGCCGCCTCGCTAAAAACAGCACCATCCTCTTCTCCACCCATATCCTCCCCGAAGTCGAAGCCCTCTGTGACCGCGTCCTCATCATGCTCAATGGCGAACTTAAAACCGACGCCCGTCTCGCTGACCTCTCCAATACCAACGACGCCATCCTCACTCTCGACAACCCACCGCCAGACGCCCATGACATTCTTGCCAACCACAACGACGTCGAATCAGTCACCATCCTCAATAACGAAAATCACCAAACTACCTTCCGCCTCACCGGTACCCCCTCGGCCGACCTCACCCCCGCCCTCTACAACCTCGCCACCCAACACGGCTGGCAACTCCGCCAACTCCGCCGCGATATCCAAACCCTCGAAACCGTCTTCAATAAACTAGCCGTCACCCGCCAACCACAAACCACCACACCTGAACCAACACCTGCCGAACTTGTCTAAATGAAACAGTCGACACCTTTTGTTTACACAACGTCAAAGCATTAACTGTAAAACAACAAATTTGTTTGATTACAGGAGCAAAAAATTACTATGTTACGTCAAATTTTAGCCATCACCCGTAAAGAATTAAACAGCTACTTCGGTACTCCTCTCGCCACCATCTTCCTCGGCACCTTCCTCGCCGTCGTCCTCTTCACCTTCTTTACCATCGAAACCTTCTTCGCCCGCGGCATCGCCGATGTCCGCCCCCTCTTCCAATGGATGCCCATCCTCCTCATCTTCCTCCTCGCCGCCCTCACCATGCGTCAATGGAGCGAAGAACAACGAGCCGGTACCCAAGAGCTCCTCCTCACCCTCCCCCTCCCTCCCCTCTACCTCGTCCTCGGCAAATTCCTCGCCACCATGTTCATGATCGCCGTCGCCCTCATCCTCACCTTCCCCCTCCCCCTCACCGTCTCCCTCATCGGCAATATGGATTGGGGCCCCGTCCTCGGCGGCTACCTCGCCGCCTTCCTCATGGCCGCCGCCTACGCCGCTATCGGCCTCTTCATCTCCTCCCGCACCGATAACCAAATCGTCGCCCTCATCGCCACCGTCATCGTCGGCGGCTTCTTCTACCTCCTCGGCACCCCCACCCTCACCGACTTCTTCGACAATAACATCAGCGAAATCCTCTGGGCCCTCGGCACCGGCAGCCGCTTCGAAAGCATCGAACGCGGCGTCATCGACCTCCGCGACCTCACCTACTACCTCTCCCTCACCGCCATCTTCCTCACCCTCAATACCCTCTCCCTCGACGCCGTCCGCTGGAGCCGCCAACAATACCAATATCGCCATAAATTCCTCACCACCACCGCCCTTCTCCTCGCCAATCTCATCCTCATCAACTTCTGGCTCTTCCCCCTCGATGGCCTCCGCCTCGACCTCACCGCCCAACGTGAATACACCCTCTCCCCCACCACCGATACCATCCTCGATGGTCTCCAAGAACCACTCCTCATTCGCGCTTACATCAGCGAAAAAACCCACCCCCTCCTCGCCCCCCTCGTCCCCCAAATCCGTGACATGCTCCGCGAATATGAAATCGCCGCCGACGGCCAAATCGTCGCCGAAGTCGTCGACCCCGTCCAAGACCCCGAAATCGAAGCCGAAGCCAACCAAACCTACGGCATCGAACCAGTCCCCTTCCAAGTCGCCGACCGTTACGAATCCTCTGTCATTAGCAGTTACTTCGATATCCTAATTCGATATGGTGACCAGCATGTCGTCCTTAGTTTCCAAGATCTAATTCAAGTGTCGCAGACGCCTGGCCGTGGGACGGAAGTTAGCCTCCGCAACCTCGAATACGACCTTACCGGTAGCATCAAAAAAGTCGTCTACGGCTTCCAAAGTATCGATGCCGTCCTCGCCTCCCTCGACGAGCCCGCCCGCCTCACCTTCTACGTCACCTCCCGCACCATCCCCACCGAGCTCAACGACGCCCGCACCATCGTCAATCAAGTCGCCGGCAATATCGCCGCCGACTCCAACGGCCAATTTGTCTACACCGAAATCGACCTCGACAACCCCAACAACGGCCTCGACCCCAACTTCCTTCTCCAAGAGTACAACCTCCAACCCACCCCTCTCTCCTTTTTTAGCCCCGATACCTACTACGCCAACATGATCTTAGAAGTTGGCGACCAAACCGAAATCCTTTACCTCCCCGTTGAACTCAGCGAAGCTGAAATCCGTACCACCATCGAATCCGCCCTCAAACGTGGCTCCACCGGCTTCCTCAAAGTCGTTGGTCTCTGGACCCCACCCGCCCAACAACCCCAAAGTCAATTCGATAGCCAACCGCTGATTAACTACAGCCTCATCGGCGAACAACTACGCCAAGAATACACCGTCCGCGCCGTCACCCTCAACGCCGGCGAAGTCCCCGCCGATGTCGATGTCCTCATCGTTCTCTCCCCCTATGACCTCACCGAACCCGAACTATTCGCCATCGACCAATACCTCATGCGCGGTGGCTCTGTCATCCTCGGTTACAGCCCCTTCCAAATCACCCCCGACCCCTTCTCCGGCACCCTCAACCTCACCCCCGCCAACACCGCCAACCTCTCCGCTTGGCTAGAGCACCACGGCGTCTCTATTCCTAACAGCATCGTCATGGACCCCCAAAACCAACCCTTCCCCGTCCAAGTCGCCCGTAACGCCGGCGGCTTCCAAGTCCAAGAGATCCAAGCCCTCGACTACCCCTTCTTCATCGATGTCCGCCCCGATGGCATGAACAACGACACCCCGATTATGGCCAACATTCCCGCCCTCACCGTCAACTGGGCCTCTCCTGTCGAATACAACAGCCCTGAAGACGCCAATCGTGAACACCTCGTCCTCCTCCGCTCAAGCATAAACTCGTGGCTCCGTACCGATACCGACACCCAACCCAACTTTGATCTCTATCCCGATTATGGCTTTGCCACGGCCGAGCCCCGCCAACGCTACCCCCTCGCCATCTCCCTCTACGGCCAATTCACCAGCTACTACAACGACAAACCCTCTCCTTTCGATGCCAATAACGAAACACCACCCAACCCCGATGACAGCGCCGCCGCCGCCGTCCAACCCATCGGCACCATCCCCCAATCCCCAGACAGCAGCCGCCTCATCATCATCGGCAGTTCCGCCTTCCTCGAAGACAACATCCTCCAACTCTCCTCATTCCTCTCCCAAGAACGCTTCCTCAACAACCTCCAATTCGCCCAAAACGCCGTTGACTGGTCCGTCGAAGACCTCGACCTCCTCGCCATCCGCTCCCGCGGCACCACCACCCGCGTCCTCTCCCCCGCCGTCGAAGGCCAACAATCATTCTGGGAAATTGGCAACTACATCATCGCCCTCATCGCCCTCATCGCTATCTACTTCGGCTGGCGCACCCGCGTTCGCCAAGAAAAACCTATGCAACTAACCCCCATCACTAATACGGAGGCAACAGATTAATCATGACCCAATTACAACGCATACTCATTGGTATACTCCTCGTCCAAGTCGTGGCTACCATCTTCGTCTTTCGTCCCGATAACAACGCACCCACCACCGGCCCGCTCTTCCCCGACATCGTCCCTGCCGATATCACCTCCCTAACCATCACCGACCCCGATGGCCAAACACTCACCCTCGCCCGTACCGCTGATGGCTGGGTCCTCCCCAACGCCGGCGACTTCCCCGCCACGGCCACCAAAGTCAACCCCCTCATCCAAAAAATCATCGACATCCCCACCAACCGCCTCATCACCGAAAACAGCAGTAGCCACCGCCGCCTCAAAGTCGCCGACGACGACTACCAAATGAAAGTCGAATTCACCACCGCCGACGAGGAATACACCCTCTACCTCGGCACCCTCGCCAACTTCCGCGCCGCCCATGTCCGCCGCGCCGGCCAAGACGTCACCTACCAAGCCCCTAACCTCAACAGCTCCGAATTCGCCCCCAACCCCACCAACTGGCTCGACCCCTCCTACGCCCAAGTCAACCAAGCCGACCTCACCACTGTCACCCTCACCAATCCCAACGGCACCTTCCTCTTCGAGAAAGACGACACCGGCCAATGGCTCCTTAGCGGCCTCAACGTCAACGAACTCTTCGATGAAGCCGCCCTCAACCTCATCCTCAATCGCCTCACCAACCTCCGCTTCCAACAACCCCTCGGCCGCCAACCCCAAACCGACTACGGCCTCACTCCCCCCCAAGCCACCCTCACCCTCAACACCACTGATGGCCAAACCTACACCCTCGACATCGGCAACAGCCGCAACGACGGCAACACCTACATCATCAAATGGTCCGAATCCCCCTACTACGTCACCGTCCCCAGCACCACCGTCCAAGACCTCCTCACCCAAACCCGCGACGACTTCTACCAAACCCCCACCCCCCCCGCCACCCCCTCCATCCTCATCCCCTAGCCCCAACGTACCGGCGAGGCATTCGGCGCCTAACATCCCTAAAAACGTCTCACCCCCTCTCGCCGAATGCCTCGCTCCCCTAACCTTCCAACCACCATCCCATCCCCTCGGCCTCCCGCCTCTACCTCCCCTCCCCCCCTCCCCACCCCCAACATTTAAACTTACTTAAAAAACCTACCCCCCACCCCCTACAACCTGTATAATTACACCATTAAATTTGCCCACCACCAAAATAAAGAAAAGGACTTTCTCATGCCCACCATCAAACAACTCCCCCTCGGCCCCCTCCAAACAAACTGCTACCTCCTCGTCTGCGACGAAACCCAACACGCCGCCGTCATCGACCCCTCCTGGGAAGGCCACACCATCGCCAAACACGCCACCGACAACGGCTACAACATCACCCACATCCTCCTCACCCACTCCCACTTCGACCACATCGCCGGCCTCGCCGAAATCAAACAAGACACCAACGCCCCCATCTACATCCACGCCGACGCCGTCCCCGGCCTCACCACCGGCTCCCGCCTCGCTCAAATGTGGAACATCACCTTCCCCGAACCACCTCCCCACGACGAACTCATCACCGCCGACCAAACCTTCACCATCGGCCACCTCACCCTCCACGCCCTCTACACCCCCGGCCACGCCCCCGGCCACATCAGCTTCTACCTCCCCTCCCACGGCGTCGTCTTCGCCGGCGACACCCTCTTCCAACAATCCATCGGCCGCACCGACCTCCCCGGCGGCGACCACCCCCTCCTCATCCAATCCATCACCGACAAACTCCTCTCCCTCCCCGATGACACCCAAGTTCTCCCCGGCCACGGCCCCGTCACCACCATCGGCCAAGAAAAACAATGGAACCCCTTCCTCCGCTAATCATTCACTAAGTTGTTTAACCACCTGAGTTCGACAATTCACACTCCCCCCCAAAACGTCATTTCGAGCCCAGTTTTGCCCGCCATCTCCATTTAGAACCTACCAGCCGCCAAAGGGCAAAACGAAATCGAGAAATCTGCCTTGAAAATACCCCAACCAACCCTTGCACCGACTTAATTACTTATCGCTGTCATTCCTGCACAGATACTGTTCGTTTTTCTTATGTCAACAACCATTTACAGCCCGATCAGGGCGGCTGTCATCCTCGCGAAAGCGGGGATCCACGCCTAAAATCACCTTTATTTCGGCTTCATTCTCCGCAAAACCTACCGGCTCAACAAAAACAGACAGCATCCGCGCACGCGAGAATCCAGCATGGTCGCCCATTTCGTCTGTACCACCCCCACCTGTCATTCCCGCGCACGCGGGAATCCACTGTATAATCTGACAACATATAGAACTTCCAATTCTAATCAAACATAACCCGAACACCCCCAACCTTACCCCCAAATCAACAAAAAAATCCCCAAAATCCGCGTCAAAACCACCAAACCTCACCTCCACCAAAACCTACCCTCCACCACACAACCAAAAAAATCCCCAAAATCCGCGAAATCCGCGTTAAAATCTCCAAACCTCCCTCCCACCAAAACCTACCCTCCACCACACAACCCCAAAAAATCCCCAAAATCCGCTCAAAAACCACCAAACCTTACCCCTACACATAATGACATCAGCAAATCTCAGATGACTCAGTTTACACTCTACTTACTCCTTTTCTAATAAATAAACCTGCACCCCTCCCATCTCCTCCACCTCAACCACCTCATACCCCGCCAAAATCACCCCCACCCGCTCCTTCTGCCACTCTAAACTATGCTCCAACGCCACCACCAACCACAACCGCTCCGCCACCTCAATCTCCTCCGCCTCAACCAACGCCCCACCCACCGCTTCATAAACAGGCACCGGCTTCCGCGGGTCCGGATCCCCCGCCACCAAATAATGATTCGCCCACTCCCCATACCGCAATGCCGGCAAATACGACCCATCACTCGTATGCACAATCACATCCCCCACCTCATACCCCGCCGCCACATATTCCATCACCCCCCGATACGGCGGCTTCGCCGGTTCCGATAACAAATACCCCACACTACCACCTAACATCCCTACCCCTAACAACCCCACCAACCACGGCAACGGCGTCCCCTTTTGACTCCCCGCCCAACCCAAAAACAGAAACAAACACGGCACCGCCGCCGCCATCGTCCGCTCCGGCAAGAAAAAAGGGCGTACCAAATAAATCAACGTCGGACTCATCGTCGCCGCCAAGACAGCAACCGGCAAAAACATCCCCGCCAACCGTCCCGTTTTCCGCCCCTTCCAACCAATCAGCACGCTCAACAACAACAAACTCAACGTCATAAACCAACTAAACGCCACATAAACCAACACAAACTGTCCCGATACCACCTCACTCAACCACGGCCGCAAGCTAGGTGGCGACCCCAACAACAAAAACGCCACCGCCGTCAACGGCTTCACCGGATTCAACGCCGTCTCCTGCCACAACGGCCGCAAACTCCCCGTCACCTGCTCCTGCTCACTCACAATCGTCCCCAACCACGGTACATACAACACCAACAACAACACCCCCACCGCTACCGTGCGCCACAAAGCCCCCCGCTCGGCCCGATGATACAACGCATGACAACCAACCCCCACCAACGGCAACGCCGCTAACATATGCGTATAAACCGCCAACAACGCCACCAACCCAAACCCTAACCAACTCAACCTATCCATCTTCCGCCGCGCCCGCAAATACAAACTCAAATACACCGTCACCAGCAACATTACCTGCGTATACATCCGTAACTCATGACTATACAACAACACAAAC
>DATHYN010000511.1:0-1755 GCA_035459145.1 Anaerolineae bacterium
AGGGGCGCTGAATCCATTGGCTCAGGCAAACGATCATCGGCGTGGTCTTCGTCACGATTGAACAGTGCCACCCCTGGGCGTGGGCTTCGTTGGTCAGAATCACGTCCCCAACCTTCTCTGGCTCTGCCACTTGCCGGAACCCGTACAGCTCCAAATTTTTCAGGAACAGCGACGGGGAAATAGTGGTGAACTCGTCGGGGGTGTTGGGGTAGAAGTCAGGCAAAACCACCCCCCATTCCTGCTTGTACCAGTCCTGCATTAGGCTGTAGCAGTTGCGGTGGTAGGTGCGCCACGTTCTACCGAGGTAGGGTTTGGTAATGAGGGGGTCGTATAAATCCCAAGCCCCATCTCCCCGAACCATCAACACGGGGCGCTTGATGAATTTGGCGATCGCCACATCTGCCGGAGTCAGTTCATGGAAGCCCTGGGGGGTGTGGGTATGCCAGATAGTAAAGTCATTGCTATGCAGCCCCACCAAATCCCGCGCCGAAATTATAAAGTTTGTTTCTGGGGATTCGTCTTGGTTGCGAAATTCAATCACCTCGCCATCGACAATCACCCCGCACCTTTCGGCAGCAGGGGAGGCGATCGCCATTTGTTGAATTTGCTCGATGAATTTCTTAAGCATTGCCGCAAGAATAATTCATCCTATTCTAGCCGCAAATCATCCCAGCACAGAGCCAACGGTTCGGCGTGGCAGCTTTAGGTTCTCGGTATCGAGGGGGCTGCGCAAATGCATCACCGAGGTTTGATTGTTCCAGGCAAACCGGGTCACGTAATAAATTTCTTCCTTGAGGATAGCGGTGGGGTCAGGGTCGGAGCCGCCGTCTAAATTCTTGAACAGCACCGTGCGGCGGGTTAGCTTGGCATCAATCCCCCCATACTGATTCACCAGCGCCGTGATGTCGCTGAAGATGTTGGACAGGGTAATGGTGGGGCGTGGCAATGCGCCGTCTAGGGAGCGCTCCCAACCACTGGCGGACTGGATGGGGTAGGCGAGATACCGCACGCCCCCCAGGAACACGTCGCCCCCTCCTGCCTGGGAATAGTTACAGAATCGCAGGGGTGAGGGTAAGCCCCCCTCCCTGACCTCGTAAAGCTGAATAATTCCGTCCACAACTGGCATGGCGATCGCCCAAAAACTACCCCTCAATTATGGGCACAAAAAAACCGCCCCTTTCGGAGCGGCGATCGCCACCGTCACATCCTCGCCAGCCTAGGCTATCCCTGCCACTGTAATGACGCATCCATCAGCGTTCAGTACTGCGTGCGGGTCAGCCTCGCCAAAGTCTTCTATTTCCTCGGCAAACCCGACGCTATCCCCAACGGCGATCGCCGCGTCATCAGCGATATTCCCGTAGCCGAAAAACTTCCCATTCTCGTCCCGAACCTCAACTACTTGAGAAATCTCTAAAAACTCGTTCGTATAAATCAATGTCATGCCTAAATCCTTTAAATCTGTGGAGAGTATTGCGGCTGCAAGGGGAGCCGCGCCCCATCAACCTAGACCAACCAAATCTTTTTCTCTTGGTCGTACTCGCCCCGCTCTATCGCCTCGCGGATGATGTCCCCCATCACCGCATCCAACTTTGCGCGGTGGGCTGCGCGTTCTTCCGGCGTTTGGTACTTATTACCAACTGCATCCGCGCCCGCAAACAAACCTTTTAAATCCGTCATTTCGTAAAACCTCTTCGGTAACGTGTATCGCTACAACCAATATATTCCCGTGTCAATGGCAAACCTAAATATTTCTGT
>DATHYN010000512.1:0-3143 GCA_035459145.1 Anaerolineae bacterium
ATACTCATTCTAACTATCAAATCCCCACCTCGAAAAACCCTTCCCGACCGGAGTTTGCCCGCTTTTTGACTAACCAATACATTCCAAGTCACAAAAAGGGCAAACGGAGTGGAGGGATCTAAGAGTATGCAATCACCCTAATCTCCCCCCAAAAAACAAGCCCATTCCCCACAAACAGGTTATAATCACCCCATGAAATCTGCAACAACCACCTACCCCCCTCCCATCCTCGATACACACTTCGATTCCGATCTTGCCAATACCCTCGCCCGCCTTGAAACCTACAACAAACACCATTACCGCCCCAACAGCTACCTCCACAAATGGTGGGCCCGCCGCTGCGGCACCACCTTCCGCCTCATCCTCAAACACCTCGTCCCCGACCCCGACCTCCGTGATTTCTACACCCCCGGCGGCCTCGACGGCCGCATCATCCTCGACCCCATGCTCGGCGGCGCCACCACCCTCCACGAAGCCATCCGCCTCGGCGCCCACGTCATCGGCGCCGACATCGACCCCATCCCCGTCCTCCAAGCCCAAGCCACCCTCTCCCCCATCCCCCTCAAAACCCTCGAAAATGCCTTCCAAAACCTCTGGCAAACCCTCACCTCCACCCTCGGCCACCTCTGGCAAACCACCTGCCCCCTCTGCCCCAACCCCCAACCCATCCCCCAACGCTTCACCCTCTACGCCTGGCGCCGCACCTGCGACTGCGGCCCCACCCTCTCCGTCGACACCCTCACCCTCCGCCACGAAACCGATGGCACCCGTTGGCAACTCTGCCCCCACTGCGGCCACATCAACTACAACCAAAACTGCCCCTGCACCCCCGCCTCCAGCCCGATGATAACTGTCCGCACCACCACCCACTGCCCCCACAACCACCCCTACCACGACGACACCCACACCCCCTTCTACCAACGCTACCAACCGATCGCCATCGCCGGCCAATGCTCCCACCACGGCTGGTTCTTCACCCCTCCCCGCCCCCACGATCACACCCACATCACCCAAGCCAACCAACAACGATCACACCTCAGCTTCATGCGCCACCATCCCCACCGCTTCGCCATCACCCCCGGCCCCAAATCCAGCACCCTCGGCCACCACGGCCTCACCACCTACCTCGACCTCTTCACCAGCCGCCAACTCCTCTACCTCAACACCGCCACCCAATTCTTAACCACCCTCCCCCCCCTCACCCAACAAAATCTCGCCCTCCTCATCTCCACCTCCCTCGAATTCAACAGCCTTCTCTGCGGCTACAAAGGAGGCGCCAAAAGCCGCCCCGGCGCCATCCGCCACGTCTTCTCCTACCACGGCTACGCCTTCCCCCACACCGCCGTTGAAAACAACCCCCTCTACCCCCGCCAAGTCTCCGGCTCACTGCGCAAACTATACACCACCCGCCTCCGCCGCGCCCGCCAATGGGCCCAAGCCCCCCAAGAACGCCGTCCCAACGGCCACAACCGCACCAAACCCGTCCCCATCCCCGGCGAACAGGACAGTGGCCTCCCCCTCCCCCTCGATGCCCCCTGGCCCGACCAACCCAGCTTCAAACTTTACCAAGGCTCGGCCACCAACCTCCCCCTCCCCACCAACAGCGTCGACTACATCGTCACCGATCCCCCCTACTTCGACAGCGTCCAATACAGTGACCTCGCCGAATTTTTCCGCGTCTGGCTCCGCCATTGGCTCCCCGATGCCGCCGATTGGGAATACAACCAACAAGCTTCAGCCGTCACCCCCACCATCGACACCCTCGGCCACTACCAAACCCTCCTCACCGCCATCTTCCAAGAAGGTGCCCGCCTCCTCCGCCCCCACGGCCGCCTCATCTTCACCTACCACCACTGGAATCCCAAAAGCTGGGCCGCCCTCACCCACGCCCTCCACCAAGCCGATTTCATCCTCATCAACCATTACGTCGTCCACGCCGAAAACCCAATCTCTGTCCACATCAACAACATGAAAGCCCTCACCCATGATGCTATTCTCATCCTCGCCCCCCGCCAACACCATCCCAGCCCCACTTGGCACGCCCCGGCCCAAATCAATACCAGTAACAGCCACCAATTCTGTTCCGATTGTACTACTCTACTTGGCGCTTACCTCGCTCAGCCCACGCTCCCCCCCAACCTAGCGGAACGATGGCAACAAGCTATCCCCCACGGCCCCCGCCCCGGCCCGGCCAACTAA
This sequence comes from Anaerolineae bacterium, assembly GCA_035459145.1. Lineage (GTDB taxonomy): Bacteria > Chloroflexota > Anaerolineae > Promineifilales > Promineifilaceae > DATHYN01. Next base: position 2,200 of record DATHYN010000512.1, read on the forward strand.
CGAGTTACTTCATAACCCGCATCTTCCCACGCCACAATTCCCCCCTCCATATTATGCACATTCGTAAACCCTTGCTGACGCAAGTACTCCGTCACCTGCCCACTCCGGTTCCCACTCCGACACGTCACAATAATCTCTTTATCCGTTGGCAACTCACTCAAACGCGCTTGAATCTCACTCATCGGAATCAACGTGATGTCCGGAATATGCCCCGCATCATACTCAAACTGCTCCCGCACATCCAGCATAAATACATCTGGATGCTCCCGCACCGCCGCCGCCACATCTACATCAACACTCGGCCCCAAACTGCTCACATCAATCTCCGGCGCGGCCGAGTTCGAACTCGGCTGTCCCCCACAAGCAACCAACAACAACATAAAACCAATCAGTAACCAAACTTTTTTCATCATCAATCTCCATTAAAATCACAGCATAGTTCATATTCATTTACAAATCACTTTACAAAATAACAACCCTCATTGGGCTGTTGTCATACCTGCGTAGGCAGGTATCCACGCCACCCCAAATATCACCCACCATTCTTAGCATACAAAAAAACGCCCCCCCTGCCAACCCCCCTTTACCAAATTATTACATTCCCCCAAAAACTAGCCCCACCACCAAACACCCCTCCTCTCCTCACCAACACCAAAAAATCTGTCCAATCCCCAAAATCCGCGTCAAATCCCACCAACTATCCTCAAAACAACCCCCACCTCAAACACAACACCTAACCAAACTCATCCCCCTACACCTGTCATTTCCGCGCACGCGGGAATCCACTTACAACCCCACCCCATACAAAACATCCCTCATACAAAACAACCACCTCCCAACCAAACACCCCTCCTCTCTTCACCAACACCAAAAAATCTGTCCAATCCCCAAAATCCGCGTCAAATCCCACCAACCATCCTCAAACCAACCCCCACCTCAAACAC
>DATHYN010000513.1:0-51964 GCA_035459145.1 Anaerolineae bacterium
GGGTGTAGGTGGTTGTGGTGAGGTTAGGGGCATCGAGGAGGATGTCGTTGAAGTTGGGGTCGGCGGCGATTTGGAGGTGGTAGGTGGCGGCGGTGGGGGTAGCTTGCCAGCTAAAGGTGGGGGTGGGGAGTTGGTTGGTAGCGCCGTTGGCGGGGGAGAGGAGGGTGGTGGAGGGGGGTGGGGCCGAGGCGGCGATGAGAGTTAGGTCTAAAGTGTGGCTAATGGTGCCATCGGAGGCGAGAAGGGGGATTGTGTAGATATTGGCGGGGGGATTGGTTGTGTTTAAGGTGAGGGTGGTTTGGCCGGGAACGGTGACGGGATTGGGGGTGATACTGCTGGTGGTATTGGGGGGCAAGTTGGGGGTGGAGAAGGTTACATTGCCGGTGTAATTGTTACGGGGGGAGATATCGATTAGATAGTCATAAGTATCGGTGTTGCAAGTGGTGCCGATGGGGGTGTTGGTGGTGAGAAAATAGTCGGCGTTGAGAGTGGGTTGAATGAGGAAGAGGCCGCCTTGGCGGTCAGAGACAGGGATGACACCGCTGGTGAAGAAGGGGTAGTTGCTCCAACTGCCGGAGAAGCCAGCGTTGTTATCTTGGGGATAGGTATCGAAGTAAGCGACCTCGGTGAGATTGCCAGTGGCGATAGCGGAGGTGTCTAGAATGCGGAGGCCGCTGCTATAGTTGGAGAGATAGGCGTAATTGTCATTAATGTAGAGATTATGGTCAGTGGAGGGAACAGAGGCGTCGTAAATGCCAATGAGTTGGGGGCTATCGAGATCGCGGATATCCCAGATGCGGGTGCGGGTGTTGTGACCTTGATTGAGCTCATCGAGTTCATCATTCATGAGATAGTAGGCGTGGTCGGGGGTGGTCCAGCCTTGGTGGGTGTAGCCAGCGTTAGGATAGCCGGAGCGAGAGATTTGTTGGGGGGCATTTTTGGTGGTGACATCGACGATGGTTAAGGTATCGGTATTGGAATTGAAGCAGATTTCTTGGTTTTGATAAGTGGTATCGGGGCCTTGGTAGATGATACATTGGGCGTCGTGAGTATAGCCATCGGCCGCAAAACAGCCGGCGTTGAGAGGGGAGGTGGGGGTGGTGATGTCGACGAAGTGGAGGCCGCCGCTACAGGTGTTGGTACCGACGCCAAAGGCGAAGCCAGATTGTTCATTGATGACGATGTTATGGGCGGAGCCGAAACCGGTGTAGCGAGTATCGGGGGTGAATTGTTGCGGGGTGGTGAGGCCGCGCAAGCGGGTGAGGTCAAAGATTTGCATGCCATGGCCAGACGTTTCGCTGACGATGAAGGCGTGATTGTTATAGACTTTGATATCGCGCCAGGTGGAGGCACTGTTGTTGTGGGCGGGGAGGTTGCCGAGATAGAGGGGGGTTTGGGGGTTCGAGATATTGATGAAGGAGGTGCCGGTGGAGCGGCCGAGGATGACATATTCTTGGTTGGTCGTGGGATCGGTCCAGCCCCAGATATCATTAGCGCTACCGCCACCGATATCATTGATAGGCATGAAAGCGAGGAGGTCGGCGTTGTGGCAAGGGTAGATATCGGCGGAGCCATCGATACAGGGGGTTAGGGAAAGGGGGGCGGCGTTACGGGCCGGTAAGTCGTAGGGGGAGGTGGGTTTGGTGGTGTTGTTGGCGTAGGTGGGGGAGAAGAGAACGGCCGTTAGCCAAACCAAACTAAAAATATAGACAGTGTATTTCATAAAGCACCCTTTATTTATATAACCAGCAAAAATAAACAGGAGACATCTCGGCCAAACATGTCAAGTGATGGAAAGGGGGGTGATGGTAGCTCCCTAGATTATTGTAAAAGAGGTTTGATAATGATGAGACCTTATCGCCAACGGTGATGGTAAGTCAAGGCTGACAATAGGGTATGCTAAACCTAAATGGTCTATTTGTCAACAAACGGTGACAAATCAGTGGCAAAGAGGTAAAAAAGTGGGTGAAGGATGAGATTTAGAGATGAGAAGTTGCCGTTGGGGGCGGGCGCTTATACAATCTTGGCATGTTATTAGTTATCGATATTGGGAATACACATACGAAAATTGGATTATGGTGGGAAGGGGCGTGGTTGGCTCATTGGCGCGTGGTGAGTGATGCGACCCATCCGAGTGACAGTTATGGGCATGATTTGAGAGGGCGTTTGGCAGCGTATGGGGGCAAAGTGGTGGTGAAGGCGGTGGTGGCGAGTGTGATTCCGCAGTTACAGGCGATTTGGGAGGAGGTCTGTTTAAGCTATTTAGGGGTTAAGCCGTTATTGGTATCAGCGGCGACGGTGCCACAATATCCGGTGTTGACGGATAATCCGGCGGGGGTGGGTGCGGATCGGATCGCGAATGTGGCGGGGGCGTATGCGTATTATCGGGGGCCGAGTATAGTGATTGATATGGGGACGGCGACGACGTTTGATGTGGTGTCGGCCGAGGGGGCGTTGTTGGGCGGGGTGATTGCACCGGGTTTAGAGTTGATTACGGCGGCGTTGGCGCGACAGGCGGCGCAGTTACGAGAAGTGCCGTTAGAAGCGCCGGCGCGGGCGATTGGGAAGAACACAACGGAAGCGGTGCAATCGGGTTTGATTTTTGGATATGTTGGTTTAGTAGAGGGGATGGTAGTGCGATTGAAGAGAGAGTGGGGGGCGGAAGGGATTAAAGTGTTGGGGACGGGGGGATTGGTTGGTAAGATTGGGCCGCACACGGCCGTTTTTGATGATATTTTGCCCTTATTGACAGTTGATGGATTGCGAGTGATAGCTGAGTTATGAAACAGATAAAGATATGGTTTTTATTGATTTTAGGCATGAGCAGTTTATTGGGATGTCAAGGGTTATTGCCGGAGCCGGCACGATTGGAGGGGACGGCGACGGCACCGGTGACATTGCCGCCGGTTATGTTGCCGGCGCCGACGGCGACGGGGGGCGTTGTGGCGGCGACGGCGACGCCGTTGGTCCAAGCGGAAAATCCGGTATTAACGATTTGGGTAGATGAGACGTCGGCGGCACATCGTGATGTGTTAGCGAGCATGGGGGCGAGTTTTGGTGATGAGGCGGGGGTACATGTAGAGATTGTGACGGTACGGCCGGATCAGTTGCCACAATTAATTGATACGGCGGTGTTATCGGACACATTACCGGATTTGATTTTGCATCCAGTGGCGTATACGGGGCAATGGTATGAGCGGGAGATTATTTCGGCGGAGGCGGCGACGGCGGTGGTTGAGAGATTGGGGCGGGAGACGTTTGAGGCGGAGGCGTTAAATTTAGTGGGGGTGGAGGAAGGGGTGGCGGCGGTGCCGAGCCATGGTTATAAGCAGATATGGATTTATCGGACTGATTGGTGGGCGGAGCGGGGGTTAGCTAGACCGGATGATTTTGAATCGATATTGAGGGCGGCGGAGACGACCTATTTTACACCGACGTTGACGGCGGGGGTGGTGATACCGACGGAGTCGGATTTAATGGTGACGCAGTATGCGTTTGAGCATATGGCGGTGGCGAATGGGTGTGAGTTGGTGGATGAGAAGGGGGAGGTATTTTTATTGCATCCGGCCTGTTTGGCGGCCTTAGATTTTTATTGGGAGTTGATTCACAATTATAGTCCGAGTGATGTACAGACGGATTTAACGGCATTGAATGCGTATTTAGCGGGCCGAGCGGGTTTGATTTTGACGACGCCAGCTGTTTTACCGGCGATTGCAGGGGAAGATCCATTATATCGGCCGCGCTGTGAGCGGTGTGAGGATGGTTATTTGGCGGCGAATACGGGGGTGGTGACGACATTGGAGGGAGATGGGCAGTTTGCGCGGCCGGCGCGGTTTAGCGAGACATTTTATTTGAGCATTACAGCGACGGCGGATGAGGCGGCGGCGATTGCCTTTGTGGAGTATTGGTTAGGGGCGAGGTATTTAGATTGGTTGGGGGTAGAGCCGATGCGGAAGGTACCGTTGCGGCGGGGGACGGTGGCGGAGCCGACATTGTATGTGGATGGGTGGCGTGAGTTGCCGATGGTGGTGGGTGGTGAGAAGCGGTTGGTGGATGTATTTGGGGAGGAGATGGTGGCCGAGTTGAGTGCGGATGTAGCGGCATCGGAGCGGTGGGGGATACGGCAGGGGCAAGGGGCGTTGGTGGCGAAGATTTATCGGGAGCGGACGATAGCGATATTGTTGCAAGAGATGTTGAGTGGTTATTTTACCAGTAGTCAGACGATTGTGGAGGCGTATGTGCGGGTGACGAATATGATCCCATTTTATGCGTATTATCCACCGACGCGGACGCCGGCGCCGGAGGGGACGGTGGCGCCGTAGGGGGGGTGGTGATTTATTTGGCCGAGGGGGTGTTTCGGTTGAGTTGGGGGTTGGTTTGAGGAAGGTTTGGTGGGTTTTGACGCGGATTTTGGGGATTGGGGGGATTTTTTGGTGTTGGTGAAGTGAGGGTGTTTGTTCCGGTGTGGAGCGCCCGAGCGTGAACGCATTGGGTTAGTTGGGACGCCTCCTCGAAGATGCTGTCGTTTTTGTATCTGGGCTGGTGAAAAGAGGATGCTTGTTCCGGCGTGGATCGCCCAAGCGTGAACGCATTGGGCTAGTTGGGACGCCTCCTCGAAGGAGGCTTGGAAGCGGATTTAGCGGTGAAATGTTGAAAAATGAGAGCATGTAGCAGAGATGGCTGGTTTGAAAGGCGTTTATTGGTCAAGTGGGTTAGAAGAGTGATTTAAGCTAAGTGGTTTTTGATGGCTTGGGCGACGTGGGTGGGGATGCCGGGGGTGGCGGCGATCTCTTCGAAGGTGGCGGCGCGGAGGCCGTCGAGGGAGTCGAAGCGGTCGAGGAGGCGTTTGCGGCGGCTGGGGCCGACGCCGGGGATGCTATCGAGGATGGAGGCGGTGCCGGCTTTAGCGCGGCGTTGGCGGTGGCTGGAATTGGCGAAGCGGTGGGCTTCATCGCGGGCGCGTTGGACGAGGAAGAGGCTTTCGGAACGGGGGGAGAGGAGGATAGGAGTGGATTGGCCGGGGATAAAAACTTCTTCTTCTCGTTTGGCGAGGCTGGCGACGGGGACTTGGGTGTCGAGGCCGAGTTCTTGGAGGACGTCGAGGGCGACGCTGAGTTGGCCTTTGCCGCCATCGATGAGGAGGAGGTCGGGGAGGATGGCCCAAGCGGTTTCTTTTTGTTCTTGGCCGATTTGTTGGAGGTCGTGGAGTTCGCCATCTTGGTAGTCGAGGTAGCGGCGGAAGCGGCGGGTGAGGGCTTCGCGCATGGCGCCGTAATCGTCATTGGTGACGGTTTGGATATTGAAGCGGCGGTAATCTTTTTTGTAGGGGGCGCCTTGGAGGAGGACGACCATAGAGGCGACGGTATGGGTGCCTTGGGTGTGGCTGATATCGTAGCATTCGATGCGGGCGGGGGGAGAGGGGAGGCCGAGGGCTTCTTGGAGTTCGGTCATGGCGGTGACATGTTTCGAGCGGTCGGAGGCCCATTGTTGGCGGAGGGTGCCGAGGGTGTCATGAGCGTTGGTGATGGCCATGTCGACGAGATCTTTCTTTTTGCCACGGCGAGGGACTTGGATAGAGACTTTGGTGCTTCGTTTTTGACGTAACCAATCTTCGATCACTTCTGCTTCGGCGACTTCTTCGGGGAGGAGGACCTCTTTGGGGATGTGGGCGGCGTCATCGTAGAATTGGACGAGAAAATCGTGGAGAACATCGGCATTGGGCTCATCTTCGGTACCATCGAGGAGGAAATATTCGCGGCCGATAAGTTTGCCGTGGCGGATGAAGAAGATTTGAACGCAGGCATCACCATCTTCGCGGGCGAAGGCGATGACGTCTTGGTCGGTGTGGGCGGTACTGATCACTTTTTGTTTGCTGACAACACGATCAATCGCTTTGAGCTGGTCACGATAGTAAGCGGCACGTTCAAAGGCGAGTTGTTCGGAAGCGGCGAGCATTTTGGCTTCGATATCTTTGACGATGTGGTCGGTTTTGCCATTGAGGAAGCTCATCAGTTGTTGGATCATGTGGCGATATTGTTGTTGATTGACAGCGCCGATACAGGGGCCATTGCATAGTTTAATGTCGTAGTAGAGGCAGGCGCGGTCATCTTGGCCGGTGATGGTGCGGTCGCAGGTGAGATAGGGGAAGATTTTACGAAGCAAGTCGAGGGTTTGGTGGACGGCCCAGACGGAGGTATAGGGGCCGAAGTAGCGGGCCCCGTCTTTAATCATGCGGCGGGTGACGGTGACTTTGGGGAAGGGGTCTTGCCAATGGATTTTGATGTAAGGATAACGTTTATCATCTTTGAGACGGATGTTGTAGTGGGGGCGATGTTTTTTGATGAGCGTCATCTCGAGGAGGAGAGATTCGAGTTCAGTTTCGGTAGTGATGATTTCGATGTCGGCGATTTCGCGGCGGAGACGTTCAGTTTTATAGGAGTCGACATTTTTGGCGAAGTAGGAGCGGACACGGTGGCGAAGGTTGACGGATTTGCCGATATAGAGGATACGGCCGTTTTTGTCTTTGTGGATATAGACACCGGGACGTTGGGGGAGGTTGGCTAATATTTCTTTAATGCGGTCAGATGGTTCAAAGCTCATGATGGTATTTTACAACAGGGAGGGGGGAAGGTAAAGGGGGGTAAATATACGTGTATGCTTGCGTTAGGGTTGGTTTGATGGGGTTTGGTGGATTTTGACGCGGATTTTGGGGGTTGGGGGGATTTTTTGAGTTGGATGCTGGAGTTAGGGGTTGGTTTGAGTAGGTTTGGTGGGTTTTGACGCGGATTTTGAGGATTGGGCGGATTTTTTTTTTGATGGTGAAGTGAGGGAGGGGGTTTGGTGGGAAGGTTGATGGTTGGGTAACGTGCGTTACATGTGTGTTGGGGTGAATTGTGGAGGATGGTGGAATTCGGGAGGGGTTTTATGTTAGAATGTGGGCAATGTATTGATAGTCATGTGAATAATATTTTATTTGCATTTAGAGTATGGAGTTTTGTATGAATAATAATGATGATCGGAAACCGGGGCGGGCGAGTGCGAGTGCGAGTGCATCGCGGGCCAAGTCGAGTGGGAGTGGGAGTGGGAGTGCTAGCGCGAGGAAGTCGGCGGCACCGGCCGAGGCGAGCAAGCCACAAGCGCAAACGTATACAGTGGCGAGTGGGGATAGTTTGAGTGTTATTTCCAATCGCTTTTATGGTGATGCGAAGCATTGGCAAAAGATTTACCAAGCGAATAAGGATGTGATTGGTGACAATCCAAATTTGATTCGGGTGGGTCAAGTATTGACGATTCCCCCGTTAGGTTAAGAATATTTAACTAACTGAATAAACTAAAAAGGGCTCCGATAAGAGGAGCCCTTTTTGTTTTATTGATCAAAATTTTTCCGGCAGGTTTATAAGAAGGAGGAGGTTGGTGACGACCTGTCGGAAAGATGATTTCGAATTATTGATTGTAACCTGAGTTCGATAATTGATTAAGCCGGTGTAGCTGTTGGTTAGGGTGTCATTAGGGCGGATTGAACTGCGCTCGAAATGACGTTGGGAGGAGAGGGTGAAATATCGAACTCAGGTTGATTGTAGATATTTACGGAACTGGTGTTTCCAATGTTTCGATTACTTCAGAGAACACGGAGCCAATTTCAGGGCCTAAGAGGGGGAGGGAGAAGAGGAAGCAGATGAGGCAAAGGATGCAAAGGGCGATGAAGCCTAAACCGATCCAGCCTAAGACGAGGCCAACCATAGCCATTTCACCACCTTCGCCACCAGATTGTTTGATTTGGTTACGAGCCATGTGACCGGTGACAACAGCGGCGACATTGCCGCCTAAAAAGAGGATGCCGGTACATAGACCTAATGGTGGAAAGACCATAGAGACGACACAGCCGCCTAAGAAGCCGAGCCCCCAAGCGACGAGAGCGCTAATGAGACTGGCTAGGGCCATTTGATTTGTGTTTTCTTTCATATAATTCTCCTAAAAGTGATAGGTGGGTAGATTATCGATAACTACCCAAAATTGATGACACGAATAAGTATATGTTCGATAGTCTATTTATTTTACCACCGATGAGTCATTTTTCGATATTGTTGGTTGGCGGCGGCGGATGATGATGAGGCCGCCGAGGAGGAGGAGGAGGCCGAGGAGGGGGAAGATGATAGCGGGGTTGGTGTTGCCGGTGATGTCGGTGAGGTTGACATCGGTGGGGGTGGTTGGGTTGTATTGGACGAGATAGAGGCCACCGTCGGTGGTACTGACGGCGATAACATTATCTGCAAGCCAAGGGTAGCTACTCCAAGAGCCAGCTGGGGTAATGCTATCACTATCAGGCATGAAGTCAAAGTAGCCGACGAGATTGAAGTCGGTGCTGGGGAGGGAGGTAATGTCGAGGAGGCGAAGGCCAGACATCCAATTGGTTTGGTAGGCGAGATTGTCAATGATGTAGACATTGTGGTCGCGGGCGGGGGTGTCATGTTCGTAGAAGCCGAGGTATTGGGGGGCATCGAGGTCAAGGATATCGAAGACGTAGGTGCGGGTATTGTGGCCGTTATTCATTTCGTCGTTGGTGTCGCTCATAAGCCAGTAACGGTGGTCTGGGGTGAGGGAGCCTTGGTGGGCACGGGCGATACCGTTGTAGCCGAAGTTGCTGAGTTGGGTGATATTGTTCTTATCGGTGACATCATGAATAGACATATTGTCATCGCTACCAACGAAGCAGATTTGTTGGCCGGTGTAGTCGGTGTCGGGGCCGTTGTAGAGGAGGCATTCGGCGTCGGAGAGGGGGGCTTCGTCGACGGCGAAGCAGGCGGCGAAGGTGGGTTGGGCGGGATTGGTAAGATCGGCGATGTGGATACCGTTGTCACAGCCATGGGTGTCATTGCTAGGGCGGAAAATGTAGAGAAAGCCACTGTCTTCATCGGCCCAGAGGTTGTGACTGGAGCCAAAATCAGCGTAATGATACGTTTCGGTGAAGGTGACAGGTGGGGTGGTGATAGTGGGCAGTTGGGTGAGGTCAAATACTTGAAGTCCGGCTTGGGTAGGGATATCGCTGACGATATAGGCATGGTTTTGGTAGACTTTGATGTCGCGCCAGACGGAGGCCCCATCACGGCCGGCTAGAGAGCCTAAGTAGACAGGATTGTGCGGATCGGTGATATCGACAAAAGCGGTACTGGCATTGAGGCCGACGATGGCGTATTCATTGCCGGTGACGGGGTCGGTCCAGCCCCAGATGTCACTGCCACGAGCGTCTGCGGTGGTATCGCCGAGTTGGGCAAGGGTGAGTTGGCTGAGGAGATCGATATTGTGGCAGGGGTAGATATCGGCGAGGCCATTGGTACAGGTGGCGTTGGGGGTGTTGGCGGCGGTGGGGTGGGTGATGATGAGAGTGATGAGGGAGAAGAGGAGCAGGAATAGGATTGATAGGTTACGAGATGACATAATTCCTCCGAGAGAGAGTGTGAAAAAGGATAATAAGTTTTGGGATGGTTCAGAATTCACTTTACAAATGAGAATGAGCTTTGCGGAGAACGAAGCCGAAATAGAGGCGTTTTTAGGAGTGGATTCCGGCCTGCGCCGGAATGACAGCCCTTATTGGGCTGTGGTGATTTTGTAAAGTGATTGGCAAATGAATATGAATCATCCCTAAAATCTTTTGGTTAAATAACTTAGGGAGAATGTGGTGTAGGTGTTGGTGGAGAAAGAACTGGCGGCGGGATGTTTTGGTGCCTGTTGGGGTAGGGTAGAAAGGTTCGTTGTAGTAGATTTCTCGACTCCATTTTGCCCTTATGTTATTTATGAGGGTTCTGATGATTGAGTCGGGCAAAATTCCGCTCGAAATGACGTTGTTGGGGGTGTCATTGGTGAAGGGGGATGGTTCAGAGTTGGCTTTACAAATGAGCATGAGCTTGGCGGAGAACAAGGCGGATTTAAAAGTGGTGTTAGAAGTGGATCCCTGCCTGTGCAGGGACAGTCCTCAATTTGTAAATAAATATGAACCATCCCAAAATAAGGATTAGGAGAGAACGGCCCAGACGTCGAGTTTGGCTTTGACGCGGCGGATGACTTCATTGGTGAATTCATCGGTGTGGGCGGAACCGCCGATATCGGAGGTGCGGATACCTTCGTAGACAGCTTCGAGGGTACTTTCGTAGATAGCTCGGCTGGCACGTTTGGCTTTGGGGTTATCGATATGGCCGAGGAGACCGGCCGAGGCCAAAATCATAGCCATCGGATTGGCGATATTACGGCCTTCGAGAGTGGGGGCGGTGCCGTGGGGGGCCTCGGCCATCACACAATCGACCTTGCTCTCTTCATTGATAGAGATAACCATTGATTCAGAGCCAGCGATGGAGCCGAACATTTGGAGAACCATATCGGAGAGAAGGTCACCATCACGATTGAGGCTGGGGATGACGAGGGATTCGCCGGTGGTGGCGAGGAGGAGGGCGAAGGTGGCGTCGATTAATTGTGGTTCATAGCGCACGCTGGGGTGGCGGCGGGCGGCATCATCGAGTTCTTCCTTGAACATCCCTTCGTAGACAGGGCTGACAGTGAATTTCGGGCCACCGAACACTTTGGCGCCAATCGTTTGGGCGTGTTGGAAAGCGTATTCAGCGACGGCGCGGCAGACGCGACGGCTGATGGCTTCGGTACGGTAAGCGGTTTCGTCGAGGGAGCCAGCGTCCCCTTCGCGCCATTCTTTGGCGCCGTAGGCATCGCCACGGGCCATGCGGACGACACTGATGGGGGCGTAGACACCGCCGATGGGGCGGACGCCGGGGATGCGGCGGCCGGTACGGAGAATAACTTCAGCGTTCATTTCCTCGCGGAGAATGGCGTTGGGGCTACCGACATCTCCTTTTTGTTCGGGGGTGACGGTGGCGGCTTTGAGGCCGAGGCCATGTTTACGCATGGCGCGGGCGGCTTCATGGACGACTTCGTTTTTGGTTGCGCGGCGATGTTCGAGACTAAGGTCATAGGTGATGAAATCGAGATCGAAACCGATGACGTGGGGGTCAAGAACGCGTAAGGCTTCGTCGAGCAGTTCCTGCCCGGTTTGGTCGCCTTTGAGTACAACAATGCTTTGGCTCATATGGGCCTCCTTAAATAAAATAAGTAGAAACGATAATAGAGATGGGGGCGCAGAAGCGCACCCTGTTTCGCGGATGGCGAAACGTCAAAATTTTATGAAGATTGGCGGCGTTGTCGGAGCCAGTTGAGGTAGCGGGGGACGGCTTGGGTGTAGAGGTGGTAAAGCCAAGGGCGGGCGGGGTAGTCCCAAGCGCCGACATGGCGGACAACAGTGCCTTGAAAACCGGATTTAAAGCGCCAGACGCCCCACATACGGTCTTGTTCGACGAAAATATCGGGGGCACCCCAAAAATCGTAGGTTTTGTAGCCTAATTCTTGGGCTTGGCGAATTGCCTCCCATTGTAACAAATAGTTGGGCATTCGTCGCCGTTCAATATCGGTGGAGGCGCCGTACATGTAGATGGCGCGTTGGCCGTAATGGAGCATGATGACGGCGCCGAGGGGGGTGCCTTTGTATTCGGCGATGAGGGGGGCGGCGATACCGGCTTGGTTGAAAGAGTGCCAAGCGTCTTGGTAGTAGGCGGCGGGGCGGATGGCGAAGCCATCACGTTCGGCCGTTTCGGTATACATATCTAAAATGAGGGGCCAATCAGCGGGGGTGCCGGGGCGGATAACGACATCTTTGCGGCCAGCGAGACGAATATTGTAGCGTGTTTTTTGCTTCATGGCGGCAAGGAGGTCATCGGCGGGAGTGGTGAGGTCGAGTTCGACGGTGTTGCGGAATTGAATTTGGTCGGAGGAGAAGTGCCAGCCCCGTTGTTGGAGGGTGTGTTGGAAACTGATACCGTGGGGATTGGGGATTTCTTCATCAAGACCGGTGGCGACGACGATTTCGGGGTCCAGTTTGAGGAAGATAGCGCGTTGTTGATGGGCGAGCTGTTGCAATTGGTCGAGCAGGTGTTCGCGGACCTGGGTATTATCGGGGGGGAAGATGGGGCCTTTGGGGAGATAGAGGATGCACCAAGGGGTGCGGGGGATGTGGCGTTTGAGGACGAGAGCGGCGGCGAGGGGGGTGTCGGTGGGGGATTGGGCGAGGAGGTAAGGGTGGGCGGACCAGCCCCAACGACTTTTGAAGTCACCCCAAGTCCAAGATTGGAGAGGGTGGCGATTGGGGAAGTGGGCGAGTGCCTTTTCCCAATGGTCAGCGGTGGTGATGAGATGGAGTGATGTTGATTTGATCATGAGCGGTTGCGCCACCATTGGTAGAGACGGTAGAAGAGGGGGTTGTAGCTACGGTCGGCGCAGGCGACGGTGCGGCGGATATCGCCTTGGAAGCCACGTTTGAAACGGTAGACGCCCCAGAGACCATCATTTCGGTCTTGGAATTGGTCTTCGAGGGTATCAGGGTCGGCATCGGGGAGGCCCCAGAGATCGTAGTGGGTACAGCCACGTTCTTTGGCCCATTCGATAGCGGCCCATTGGACGGCGTAGGTGGGCATACGTTGGCGCTCTTCGTTGCTGGAGGCGCCGTAGAGGTAGTAGGCGTGGTTGGCGTGGGTCATGACCATGATGGCGGCGAGAGGGGTATTGTCGTATTCGGCGAGGATGAGGGCGCCGTTATCAGGCATGAAGAGATCGAAGGCGTTTTCGTAATATTTGGGGGTGTGAACGCCAAATTCGTTGCGGTCGCCAGTGGATTGGATGAGTTTGTTGAAGGCGGGGATATCGGCGCGGGTGCCGATGCGGGTGGTGACGTCTTTGCGGCCGGCGAGGCGGATGTTGTAGCGGGTTTTCTGTTTGAAAGATTTCATGATATCGTCGAGAGGAGGGGTGAGGTCGATGAGCATGGTGCGGGGGGGTTGGATGGTATCGGTATCGGGGATGAGGTTGTGGGTTTGGCAGATTTGGTGCCAGCGGTCTGAGGGGAAATCGTTTTGCCAGAGGAGGGGTTCGATTTTAAGGAGGCTGGCGCGATGCTCGTAGACGGCTTGGTCGATTTCATTGAGGAGGACGGTGAGTTGGTCGTGGTTGTCCCAGTCGACGAGGGGGCCGTGGGGGATGTAGGCGATTTTGGCGATACCGAAGGCGGCCGAGCGGAACATGATTTGGGCGCCGGCGACGATGCGGTCATCTTGGCGGAGCCAGACGCGGCGGGAGGTCCAGCCGAAAGGGTTTTTGAGGGTGGCCCAAGCGGTAGTTTGGAGAAAACTGCCGTGGGGATGGGTGGCGACGAAGTCGTCCCACTCGGCGTCGGCGGGCGAATATTCTTGTTGTTGGAGGGTAAACATATCATTGGTCATAACAGGGTATTATAGCAGTGTTTGGGGAAATTGGTTATTTGTTAGTACAATGGGGGGTGGAATTGATAAGGGTATGTGCGGCAAGTATGGTTAGGTTTGAGTTAGGGGTAGGTTTGGTGGATTTTGACGCGGATTTTGGGGATTGGACAGATTTTTTTGTGTTGGTGAAGTGAGGATGGATGTTTGGTTGGAAGACGGGCGATTTGGCAAATCGCACTACCGTTAAGACAGGCACTTTTGAGTAAATCGTGATATGTAATGAGGTGTTTAATAAATTATGAGTGAGTTATTTGAGCGGATAGGGGAGATGATGATGGCCGCGGAGCGGGTGGCGGTGTTGACGCATATGGATCCGGATGCGGATGCGATTGGGTCGGCGGCTGGGTTGGCGTTGATGTTAGAGGCGCGGGGGAAGGAGGTGTTGGTGCCGGTCCAGGGGTTGATTCGGGATGTGGTGGATTGGTTGCGGCCGGAGGAGATTTTGCGGAGGGCGTGGCCGGCCGAGTTCCAGCCTGATTTAATTGTGGTGGTTGATTGTTCGGATGGGGCGCGGATTGGGGGGGTGGTGGCCGAGCCATTGGGGGCGTTTCCGGGGGTGGCGGTTATCAATATTGATCATCATGCAGGCAATCGGATGTTTGGGGATGTGAATTGGGTGATTGAAGGGTTGTCCTCGACCTGTGAGATGATGGTTGATTTTGCGCGTGGGGTGGGGTGGGATATGGATGAGCGGGTGGCTGGTTATTTGTTGGCGGGTATCGTATCGGATACGGGTCGGTTTCAATATTCGAGCACGACGCCGGCGACGATGGAGACGGCGGCATTTTTAATGGCAAAGGGGGCGGATTTAGCCAAAATTAATCAAGCGTTAGAGTTGCGGATGACGATAGAGGGGATACAGTTGTGGGGAGAAGTGATGAGTGAGGCGGCGTTGGCGTTTGATGGTCGGGTGGTGTGGAGTGCGATTCGTTTGGCAGGTTATGAAGATGAAGCTAAAATGGCAGGGTTATTAAGTCGGGAGATGGTTTCTTTTTTGCGACGGCAGGCAACGGCAGAGATGGCGATTTTATTTAAGGAAGAAGAGGCGGGGGTTGTGCGCTTAACGATGCGGAGTCAGGGAGCGTTTGATTGTGGTCGGGTGGCGCGTCATTTTGATGGTGGCGGCCATAAGGCAGCAGCGGGGGGGCAAGTGATGGGTAGTTTAGAGGAAGCACGGTTGGCCGTGTGGAAATATTTAGCAGAGGAGATGTTTGAATGAGTGAAGATTTGCGTTTATTATATGAATTGCAACAGATGGAAACGGATATACGGCAAAAGAAAAAGCGATTAGGGGAGTTGGTTGAGTTACAGAAAGAGACGGATGATTTAAAAGAGGCGCGGGCGGCTAAGGAGACGGCGGCGGAGGCATTCGCGGCTTATCGGACGCAGAAAAAAGAGTTAGATGATGAGATAGCGAGTTTACGGCGGAAGAAAGATGAGACATCGGAACGGTTATATTCGGGGAAGGTGAAGAATACGAAAGAGTTATCAGATATGGAGCAAGCGATTGGGGCGATGGAGCGGCGGATTGCGGCATTGGAGGAGCAGAATTTGGAGGTGATGCTGTATTTGGAGGAGGCGGAGACGGAAGCGGTAAGTAGTGAAGAAACGTATAAGAAGTTATTGGGGAAGTGGGCGCGGGCGGTGACGCATTATAAACATGAGCAGATGGAGGTGGCAACGGCCGTTAACGAACAGTTAGCCTTACGCAAAGAGCATTTAAAGCGTATTCCGGCGAGCGATTTGAAACTGTACAAGAAAATTGGGCAAAAATCGAGTGGGGTGGCGATTGCGCGATTGCGGGATGGGCGTTGTACTGGTTGCCAAGTAGGCGTGTCTGGGGAGAAGAGTCGACGGGCGTATGAGGGTGAGCGGGTGACATGTGGCAGTTGTGGGCGGTTATTGTATGTGTAATGAGAGAATTTTATAGAGCTGTAATAAAATAAGTTGTCATTTCGTTTACAATAGTGGTATGATCGATGGTTGAATTGTGTCTATTGGCAAGCTAAGAGGCAAGCTAGGCGATTATTCATTTATTATGTAATCAAGTTGAGAGTAGTTGACGAATATGCGACGTTTTATGATTTTATGCGGGGGCTTTTTTGGATTGTTGTTGGGGTTATGGGTGACGACCCCGGCGACGGAGGCAGCACGCTGTTTCTCTGAAAATGATGTGTTTGATTTAGTGTGTAATAATCAGGACGTAGTTCAAAATTACACGACGCCATTACCGTTTGAAGATAGCTTTTTACCGAATCGGACGTATGCACGGATTGAGGATAATGCGAATGTGTATGCGGAGCCGAGTTTTGGGGCGGAGATTCGGCGGAATGTGGGGGATGGCTTTTTGTATTCGACGTTGCATGGGGCGGTTCGGCGTGATGGGGAGTTGTGGTACATTATGAATGGGGGCGAGTATATTCATAGTAGTCAGGTGCGGGTAACAGAAATATCTGAGTTTCAGGGGATGTTGGTGCGGGAGCGGCCACAACGGCCGTTTGGCTGGGTGGTAGCGGATTTTTGGCCGAGTTGGGAACCGGATGGTGAACCAGATCAAGATTATCCTAAGATTCGGCGGTACACATTTTTTGAAATTTACGGGGTAGCGCAAGATGATGAAGGTTGGTTATGGTACGATATTGGTGAAGGGCGGTGGATGCGTCAGACGTTTGCCAGTATTGTAGAGTATAATCGGCGGCCGGAAGGGGTGGGGGAAGATGAGTTTTGGGTTGAAGTTGATTTATATGAGCAGACGTTAGCGGCGTATGAGGGGGATACGATGGTGTTTGCGACGTTGGTATCGAGTGGTTTAAATCGGTGGCCGACGCGGGAGGGGTTGTTCCAGGTATTTGAACGGGTACCGGAGCGGAAGATGTCGGGGGCCGAGGGGCGGGTTGATTATTATTTTGTAGAAGATGTGCCCCATTCGTTGTATTTTGATGAGAAGATGGGGATTGCGTTGCATGGGGCGTATTGGCATGATCGGTTTGGCTATAAGCATAGTCATGGGTGTGTGAATATGCCGCCATTGGATTCAGAATGGTTATTTAAGTGGTCGGAAAATGCGCCATCGGCGTTGTGGGTGTGGGTGCATACGTCGTCGCCGACCCATTATTGGGAGCGGCGGGGGACGGATATACCGGGGGCGTAGGTGAAGGAGAGAGGTGGGGGGTGAGTGAGGAGAGAGGCCGAGAGGCCTCTTTTTTTTTGCCGAGGTGGTGGAAAGGCGGGAGGCCGAGGGGATGGGATGAGAGATGGGAGATGATGGGGGACGCGGCATCCCGCGAGAGGAGGTTAGGCGTGGACGGGTAAGGTCAGGCGCGTGATGCCACGTCATTACGGGCGGGGGAGAAGGGGTAGGCCGAGGTGGCATTATAGGTTGGGAGCGAGGCATTGTGCGAGAGAAGGTATGAAGTTTTTAGGGAGGTTAGGCGCACGGGGCCACGCCGTTACGTTGGGGCTGGCGCCGGGGGCGGGGAGATGGGGGGTGAGGGGGAGGAGGCCGAGGGGATATGATGCGACGGGTGAGGTAATGGGGGACGCGGCATTGTGCGAGAGAAGGTGTGAAGTTTTTAGGGAGGTAAGGCGCACAATGCCGCGTCATTACGGGTTAGGCGCCCAATGCCGCGTCATTACGGGGGGCTGGTGCCGGGAGCGGGGAGATGGGGAGGGAGGGGGAGGAGGCCGAGGGATAGCGTATGGGGTTAGGGGTTGGTAAAATGATTTGACGATAAAATGTTTGGGGTGGTTCATAATCGATAATCAATCCCTTTACAATTGTCATTCCGGCGAAAGCCGGAATCCAAACTGTTACTTGATAGCAACCTCTCTGGTTTTGGTAAGACCGTTTATGGATTCTGATTTTCATCAGAATGACAAATGTAAAGGAATTAATGAGCCATCCCAAATGTTTTGATGATGGAGGCGGGGATAGGTTGGGGTGATGTTGGTGGTGGACCCACCCGAGCGTGTATGAGATGATACAGTTTTCGGGACTGAGCCTCGGAAAATCATATCTTATGGACACAGTTTTGGGGTTTGTGGACATAATACTTGAGACAGCCCTATCCCATGGATATAATTTCTCAGACTGTCCTCAAAAATTAATTATTCCTGTACTTATTCCTTTCCCGCAACTCCATGTTTATCAAAGAGCCGCTCAAAAAAGTTTCCTATCAATCCCTCGTTATCAGGTTGTGTTAGCTCATATCCTCCAAACCGATATATTTCATAACCATTCAATTTGATGTTTCTGTCCTCAGCGACCATTTCAGAGTACATCCTTGGGCTAGCCTGTCCATTATCTAATGAATAGTGTTGTTTCCCATCAACTTCAATAACTATTCTAGTTCTATTTGAAAGCAGAATTAAAAAATCCATTCTCTGACGAGGCAAGCGGCCCCTACCGCCTAATTGTTTTATTGTATAGGGGTCGTAGTGCAAATAAACTTGCGGAAGTAAAGCAGGGAAAGCTTCGCCAAGTCGATCATGAAATAGTTTGAAATATGTAAACCATAAAGATCTCTCCGCTTCTGAGCCCAGCGACTCTTCCAGTCTTCGATACAAAGTTGTCTCCACCTCACGAGAAACAGGTCTGTGCATAGTCTCTCCCCACCATTCAACAAGTTCAGACCATAATAATCCTTGGGGTCTCAGTGGATGATCGTACACCAGACAATATTCAGCATTTCTCACTATCTCAATTCTATTACTCACGGAATCAGAAAGAACTATTTCGGGTTTGGGACCATTGGCCGCGAAAATTATGTTTTTGACAACCTCCCCTACACCTAAGGTTGTTAAGTAAATTGAAAAACCGCTCTCGTCAACTTCAAAACCATGTTCAGTGCATAATGAGCGAAGAGCATCCTTACAAGGGTCACTGACAAAACTCGCGCGTAATACTTGTTCCAGCGTCTCTAGGAATCTCTTAATCGTTTCGGAATCATCCCAGTCAGCTGACGCGTAATATTCCTCCACCAACATACGTCGCTCACCACCGAAATGATGGTCAATTTTCTCTTGAGTAAAACCTGTATTTAAAAAGATATCATGTATCTTTCTTAAAACTAGGCATTCAACACAAAATTCACGGAATTCGGTTCTAAGTAAACGTATGTTTTGAGACACCATAACATCACAAACCATTCATCAAAGGCAAACAAAGGGAGCTCCGTTCTATCTCATAATAGATGATGTAGAAAAGTTGAAATGAGAAAGACCCCATGCAAGTCTCTTTGAGATATTAAAATAGGCAACAATAGATAGATAGGAGGAAGATTATATAGGAAATCCAAAATAGAGACCATGCTCCATTAATAATAGATTGTCTCGATTGATCAGTCCTGAAATTTATGCCCAAAATCTCAAAAACTATGCCTACAGTCTCAAATATTGTGTCTACAGTCTCAAAGTAGGTGGCATCCTATAGCGTGAACGCATCGGGCTATAATATGGGGCTTGGGGGTGGTTCATAGCTGGAGGGCACCGTTTTTGTTAAATGTATGTGCTATAATAAGGGGCATGGATGAACATGCAACGAATGACGATAAGACAAGATTGATTTCTTTAACAGAAGCTGCCGAAATTTATGGTTTTAATCCACGCTATTTAGCAGAATTGGCTGGAAAGGGTCGTTTGCAGGCGCAAAAAGTTGGATTTTTTTGGGTAACGACGCCAGGGGCTGTGGAAGAATATATTGATAGTCGTCAAAAACGAGGAGCCTATCGTGATGACATTCAGGCGAGTGATTGACAACACTGAGAACTCTCAGTATAATATTGTTAATTAAATAGCATAAACGCAAAAACGGCCGTTTGCGTCAACAAACGACCGTTTAATAACCCACATCCTGCAACACCAGGTCTGGGTTGTCTCTCTATTGTAATGCAAAACGGCCGTTGCTGGCAATTTTGCTTATGTAGGCAACACTTACCGGCTGTTATCCTTGAGGATGACAGCCTTTTTTTTATTTACATCATGTGGGTTCTGCGTTAAGAACTGGAGGTTTTCAGCCGTCATCGGATTGGCTATCCCCTGTTTTATCAACCTTACGCAGTAAAAAGGAAATCCACATGAACAAAAAAACATCGTATTGGACCCGTTGGGGGTTCACTGTTTTTGGCGGTTTGTTGGTTATTATCAATGCCGCTTTGACGTTTGCTTTTGGTTATACGTATTTGGGGGCGGCTTTTGGAACGGGGGTGGTGGCGGCTTATGCGGGGGCGTTTTATACATTGCTTCTATTTGATATTGGCTATTTGAGTTGGTTCTGGACTTTTGTGCGCACGGCTGAATCTACCTCGCAACGTGCTCTTGCCCTCGGCATGGCCATCTTTTCCCTCATCGGTAGTCTGGCGGCCACCCTGCAACAACTGGCCACTAATGCCACGGCTCTTGTCGATCTATCGGCTTATCATCAAACGGTAGGAATGATTGCCTTGGGGACGATGTTGTTTATGACCACGACCCACATCATCGCCACGGCCGCCTACGTACTGCTCGATCCGCGGGAACGGGTTAAGCAGGTGATGGCGGCGGCGCGGGCGACGGCGTTGGATGATAGTTTGGCGGTGGCGGAGAAGATGATCGCCCTTGACCATAAAGAGATGATCGACATTATGTCGGCCAATGTGCGTAGTGATATTTTGGCCTCGTTGGGGTTTACGGCGGATCTCCAACATTTGACAGGGCCAACGGCATCCCCCGCGCCGCTGGAACTAGCCGCCCCCCAACCCTCATCGGAACAAGAAGATAAAGAGCCCCCGCCAGCTTCCCCCGCCCCAACGGATGACCCTACTGGGGGAAAGTGACGGCGCCCCCTAATGGTGTTAGGGGGCAAGCGTCCCCGGATAATGTTAGGGGGCATGATGAGACGTCGCGGGCGACGTTGATTCCGGCGGGACGGAAGATGTGGCGTGAGTATCGGCGGGTGGGACCGAATACGCGGCGGTATCCGCGCGACCGGTGGTGGTACAAAACGGCGGAGGGGGGTTGGAAAAAACGATCAAGACATCGGCGTGATATCCCTAGTTTAACGGAGGCTCAATATGAACAGTGGAAAGCGAGACGGCGGCGACAGCGGCAAGAGCGACGCCAAGGTGCCGGCTGAGGTGCAGGCGTTTGCGGATTGGTTGCGACGTAATCCGCATGTGATTGAAGTTTGGAGTATTTATTCTGATTGGCCGCAGTTGCAGACGGGGCGGGCGATGCAGACGCTTGATTCTGGGTTGTGGTTTTTTTGTCGGCTTAATTTGGATGAGGGGCGTTTGCCGGAGGGGGTGGTACCGATTCGGGAGGAGGAGGTAGCGGCGTTGGCCGAGTTTATTGTTAGTTATGTCGGGCCGCCGTTGGTGGAGTAGGGTTGAATGATGGCTGTCCCCCCCTCGGCCGCATTGCTGGCGGCGAATGAGCGTTTGTTGGCGTTGCGGGCGGCGCGGGGGGGGCGCCAGGCGGGGGTGGCGCGGGTGGCCGAGGGGGATGGGGACGCGGGGGTGGTGTTGGCGGGGGCTGTTTTGGCCGAGTTGCCGTCACATTTGGGGTGGGAGTCGGCGGCCGTGGGCCAGCAGTTGCGGGCACGGGCGGAGCGGGTGGCGCGGGCTGAAGAGTTGACGGCGTTTTGGGCTGATTTTCGGGCGCGGGCGGCGGAGGTGGCGGCTGAGGCTGAGGCTGTGGCTTATTTACGGGATAGTATTTCTATTTTTGGTTGTACATTGGATTTGATTGGGCGGCAGAAAAAGGTGAGTTGTGGTCGGATTTGGTTATTGGCGCGGTATTTGGACCGGGCGTGGGGGTCGGGGCGGGTGGCGGTGGGGTTGTTGCGGCAGCGGGTGGTGGCCGAGTGGGGTGTTTTGTCGTGGAAGCGGGTTCGGCAGATTATGATTCAGGGGGAGGGGTTGTTTTGGCGGCATGATCGGCGGGGTGGGTGTTTGTATTATGTGAGTGAGATGCGGTTGTTGTCGCGATTGGGGGCGCGGAAAGTGCGGGGGGCGGCGGTGGCGGTGCCGATTCGGGCGTTGTTGGGGTCGATTAAGGAAGTGCGGGCGTTGTTTTATGATGGGTATCATTCGGGGCGTGGGGATGGGTTTGGGGCGCCGATTTCGCGGGGGTCGTTGTCGCGGCGGGGGAGTGGTGATCGGCGGACGTTGCGGGGGTATGAGCGGTTGCGGGGGATGGGGGCGAAGGAGAATTATTTAGAGGTGGGGCGTTATGAGCGGGGGGCGTGGGTGTGGGAGCGGGGGCGGGTGGCCGAGGGGATGGTGGTGGGTGGGCCGTTGTTTCTGTTTGTTGATTATGATGGGCGGCATGGTCGGAGTATGAATCGGCCGTATCGGTCTCTGAGTCAGCAACATTGGCATCATATTTATATGCGGCGTCAATTGGCGAATAGTTATCGGGGGACGTTGCGGACCGTGAAGCGGGGTAAACGTTGGTTGAATGATGGCTTGGCTCACCTATCTCGAACAATGCACAGGATGGGTTCTGCCTCGGCCACACGCCATAAGCTTTATCACCGTGATGCGAAGCAAGCGCGACGGTATAGTCGGCAGGAGATTGATACGCCCCATTATTATCCCGTGCCGTACCGGCCACAACATCCACGGGTGATTTGGCAGGAGAGCAGTGCCCCTACCCCATGGGGGTGAGGATATTGGGGGTGGCAATAAAATGGATGTCATTCAATGCTTGCATTTGGTGTGGTGGTGAAATGGGGGTGTTTGGGTTGAGGGTGTGTACGTTTGAGTTAGGGGTTGGTGTGATTAGGTTTGAAGAATAGAACGCGGATTTTGGGGATTGGACAGATTTTTTCGTCTTTGGCAACTGGTGGTGGTTTTGTATTATAACAGTAAAAAATTAAAATGTTTTACTGTCAAAACATCAAAGAATTGTATTGGCTTTGTGTTGTAATAACAGAAAGAGCAACAAAACCCCTTAGATTTATCTGTATCTAAGGGGTTTTTCTGAATTTGTAAGAACTTACATTATTGAGAACTATTGAAAAAGTTACCCATATTCTTCTTACAACGCCCTGTCTCCTCGTTACTTTGTAATAACGTAATCGAGAACCAAGCTAACAAGGGTAAAAGGACAATGGTGAAAAAAGCGTGCGCATCAAAAAGCGCCGCCGCAATAATAGCGGTTGCCCATAAAATCGAATTAGCCATTAATTTTTGTTTTTGATTGTTTAACATGAGAACTCTCCTGTTGAGTTATTATTTTAAGTGGTCTTCATAATAGTTAGTGATCAAAACAGGCTTATTTATTACAAATTGGTCAAAACTCATTAAAATTGGTTAATTTCAGCCCCCAACCATGAGCTGATCCGATTGGTTGAATCCCTACACCTGGCTTATAATCAGAGGTGTAATACTTGCCCATGGCCATTGTGTAAAACAACTTAATGCACTTACTCGCCACCTCCAGAATCGTTTCATGATATGCCTCAACTAACGTTAGCTTTTTTACGAACACCACAGCTTGAACTAAATGGTAAACCCGTTTCGATTAGTCGGCGTAAAGGGATTGGTTTGCTGGCTTATTTGGCGGTGACGCGACAAACATATACGCGGGATACGCTGGCCTCATTGCTGTGGCCGGAAGCGCCGCAGGCGCGGGCGCGGGCAGGGTTACGGCAGGTGTTGTGGCAGATTAATAAGGTGTTGGGGAAGTCGTGGGTGGTGGCCGAGGGGGATACGGTAGCGCTCAATTTTAATGACGATTTATATGTGGATGTGCATCAATTTCAACAGTTATTGGCTGAATGCAAAACGCATGGGCATTCCGTCGAGCAAGCATGTCCCACTTGTCTTCCTTTGCTTCAAGAAGCGGTCGAAATTTATCAAGGTGCCTTCTTGCACGGCTTTAGTTTGCCTGATAATGCGCAATTTGAGACATGGCAACATTTGCAAGAAGAAGAATTTCGTCGCTATGTTGCTGATTGTTTGCGTAAAATAACAGATCATTTGATTGAAGTAGCTGATTTTAAAACGGCCATTCCCCATGCCAAAAATTGGGCCACGCTGGATCCGCTTAGTGATGCCCCGCACTATAAATTGATGCAACTTTACTTATGGACGGAACAACGCTCGGCCGCCGTCCACCAATACCAAAACTACGCTCAACTGCTCAAGAATCAACTCGGCCTCCAACCACAAGAAGATCTTCTCGCCTTGTACCAACGAATTCAACGAGGCCAACTGCCCCAGGCCCCACTGGCAACGTTAAACCAGATCCCGACCATACCCCCCACCGCGCCAACCACGCCCACCACACCAGCACCACCTTCACCTACTGTTGCGCCACAAGGGGAAATTCGTCTTACTACAGTTTTGGTGGTCGGCCTTAGCCATATGCCCCACCTTGATTGGCAACGCCAAGCGGAACAAATGATGGGCAATAGCCAAAAGCTGTTGCATGTGGTCACCCAAATCACGACCCAATATGAAGGTCAAATTGTTCATTTTGATGGTTACAGTGCCCAAGCGTTATTTGGGATGGTCCATGTCCATGAAGATGACCCCGAACGGGGTGTTCATGCCGCTCTTGAAATAAAAACAGCGGCCCAACAACAACATATCAACCTGTCGATCGGTATCGGAACCGGCCATATCTACCTTGGGGCCATCAACACCGCGCGCTTCCAAGATGTGGCTACTTTAGGGCCGGTTGTTCGCTTAGCCACCAAACTGCGGGATAATGCCCAACCGAATCAAATTTTAGTTAGTGATACAACCTACTTTTTTACCCAACACGCATTTGAATACAAATCGCTTGCTTTAACGGCGGTATCAGATCCGCAAATCAAACATGTTTATGTTGTGCAGCAGCAATTATTACACCCACGTAAGATGCGCGGCATTAAAGGGTTGCGCGCTAATTTGATCGGCCGTGATGAAGAACTTCAAAAACTAAAAGCCGCTTTTGCCAATCTCCTAGCTGGGCAGGGGGGGCAGTTAGTTTCGCTGGTGGGTGATGCCGGACTAGGCAAATCAAGGTTGATTGAAGAGCTTAAGCAGGTTGTGCAAACGACCACCCCCCATGATACCGCTTCACCACTTTGGCTTGAAAGTCGTTGCCTTGAACTACGGACATCAACCGGTTTTTGGCCTTTTATCGATTTGCTACAACGGTATTTCTACACCGTCTTCGACGCATCCTCCGAAGCAGAGCGCAAACAGGCTTTGAATCTCTGTTTGCATCAATTGCACCGCCAAGGGGCGTTTGTCCATAATCAGTCACGCGTTAATCAAATCAAGGCATTATTGAGTAATCTGTTAGCCGTTCATGATGTGGAAACAGATGAATGGGTACAGGGTATCGACTCCAAAACGTTGCAATTACAAACGTTTCAAGCTTTATATGACTTTATCACCGCGTTGGCTTTTCAGCGACCTGTGGTCATTATCTTTGAAGATCTTCACTGGGTCGATGATTTATCTTTCGATTTGTTAACTGTATTAATGGAGGCGCTCGCTGCTTATCCCATTTTGATACTTTGTGTTTATCGGCCACATTATCAGCACAAAGATTTGCGGGTCTCGGCCATCGCCTCGCGCAAATGCCCCGGCCGCTACACCAATCTCAAACTGCAAGAATTAACCACTGAGCAAAGCTTCCAACTGATTAAATCATTACTGTCAATGGAGGTATTGCCCCCAATGTTAGAGCAAGTGGTGGTGCAACAAACGAAAGGGATTCCATTTTTTATTGAAGAGGTGGTGCGGCAACTGATCGAAGATGGGTTGTTATATATGGAAGACAGCCAAATTAATCAAAGTTCATGGTGGCAGGTGCGTGATAATTTGGCCGAGGCGCTCACTGTTCCCCAAAGTATCCAGACGATTATTTTGAGCCGCGTTGACCATTTATCGGCTGAACTCAAGCAACTGTTACGGAGTGCGGCCGTTATTGGGTATAACTTTCAAATCCCGATTTTGGCCGAGTTAATGCCACACATCATTGATATTAAAGAGGCGTTATGGCAGTTAGAAGAGTCAGCGCTCGTTTATCGTGAGAAAATTGTCCCTCAAGAAGAGTATGTTTTCAAACATATACTTATCCAAGAAACTGTTTATCAAACGGTACCACCTGATCAGAAAGCGCTTCTCCACCATCAAGTGGCCCAAGTTATCGAAGAAACGTTTGCCCATAACCTAGCGGAACAGTACGAACAGCTCGCTTACCATTATCAGCGTAGCAAATCAATGGAAAAGGCGATCCGTTATTTATGCTTAGCTGGGGAAAAATCACGACAAATTTTCCTCAACAATGAAGCGATTCGTTACTTCAAGCAGACGTTGCAACAGATCGAGATGGCGGTGGCCCAAACGGTGACAGGGCAACTGGTTTATGCTCATTGGCAACGAATCGCTTTGACTGGCTTAGGTCGCACTTATCATCGTATTGGTCAGGAAGAACAAGCGCGTGATTATTTACAGCAAGCGATTACGATTAGTGAAGAGAGTCATGTCGATCGCCCCACCTTAATTCGGCTTTACCATTGGTTAGGGGAGGTCTTTTTCTGGCAAGCACAATACCAGAAGCGGGCCGAGTTGGGGCATAAAGGGTTGGCGCTATTATCAGCCGAAGATAGCGAGTCGGTCGAGGCGGCATTGGTTTATCAATTATTAGCCATGAGCGCCTTTAGTCAGGGAGATATCGAGGAGTTTCATCGCTGGACGGCACAAACAGCTAAATTTATTGAAGAATTGCCCTATCTTGAGGAGCTACGTCCCGCTTATTTCCATATTGCGATTAGTCATTATCATCGCAAACGGCCCGATAAGGCGAGACGCTGGTTACAAACGGTTGAAGCGTGGGCGGAACAGCATAATGACCAGAGCACATTGGCTGAGATTTACGAAACGAGATGGAGTTTTGATATCCAAACGGGCAATTTTCAGACAGCCGCCGCCAACGTTGAGCAAATTTTAACCCTTTATGATAAAGGTGTGCGTAATCGGCGTTTTTGGTTTAGCCTGCAAGATATTATCTGGTTGTATATTCATTTGGGAGATTTTGTGACGGCCGAGCAATATGCCCAACAGGGGTTGGAAAAAGCGAATGCGCTTGTTCTTGATAAATATCAATCGGTTTCCTTACTCTACCAAGGGTTTGTTCAGCTATGCCAACAAGATTTAGGCGAAGCGATCAGCACCATGCACGAGGTCATATTATCGACATCAGATGTATATTGGTGGACGGAATGGATCGCTCATTATTGCCTCGGCCAACTATACCACTTGCAAAACAGGACCCACACCGCCCTCAGCCATTATCAAAAAAGTTTGACCCTGTTTCGGACACTCTACATTCCCGTTGCTGGTTGGGGTGATGGTTGGCCCCTATTTGCTGGCCTTTTAGCTGGTTTAGAAACCTGTTATGAAATGATTCACGGTGATAATGCCAATTTTGAGCAATATTGTCAATCATTTAAATTGCCCCCACATTCAGCCAATATGCCGATGCCGACACAATGGGTTTTGAAGCGTTCAGAGCAACCATTATTTATGGTCGAAACGGGACCAACCTTTACCGATACGTTTACAACAGAGCTATCACCGTCATGGAACTGGCAAGATCCGTTGGCTGATAGTCAATACCAGCTCAGTTCTGGTTTGCAAATTAGAGCTAGCAATGGGCGTGATATCTGGCAATTAAATGTAAGTGCGCCACGGTTGTTACAGTCGGTCACGGCGACGTCTTTCGTGGCGCAGACCGTTTGTGGGCCACTGGCCGAGGTCGACCACCAGCCAGCGATGGGTGGTCTTTTATTGTGGCAAGATGCGTATAACTATTTGCGGGTTGTGTGGGGCACGCGGGGGAGGCGGGAGGTGTCGTTTGATGGGTGTGTGGGGGATGAGGCGGTGGTGGTTGGCCGAGGGTTGCTGCCCACAGCGATCACCCCATCAACACCTGTTTGGCTACGCCTGACGCGCCAAGCCAATCTGGTAGAAGCGTTTTGTAGCCTCGATAACCAGCATTGGTTTACTTTGGGGCAGACAACGTTTACGGCCACCAAAGCGCTACAAATAGGTGTTCACGCCATTGGGCTTATTGACCGTTTAATTTATCCCGGCGCGTATCACCACGGCACACAAATTCAATTCAAAAACTTTTCTTTATGGTATTAATACTCCATCAACGACTGAAAATAGACGAAAACAGCAATAATCCCAACCAAAATAACCATGATACGCATTCTGTAACGCTTTTTGAGACGCTCAACAGACGCTCGAGCGGTATACTACATAACATAATCTTATAGTTTGTTGCCATAGCCTTTTCCCACAGGTGATAAACTATCGGTTGATTCTATTGTTATAGAAAAGGATTTTTACCAGAATGCTCCCCACTATTTTCATGGTGCAAACCAACACTACCACTACATTGCCAACAACATTCTCAACAAAATTCAAACAGCTAGTAACTTATTTATCCCTTTGCTTATTACAACTATCAACAAAATCAACCAAGACCACCTTTCGAGCGTGGTTTATTTTGCTTTCAGTAGCAAAGAGCAACAGTCGTTTATACCCTCTTCCAGACGCAATTAAATAGTTAAGTGATATCCTCAATATAGCAGGAGTATCCGCCGTCATGGATGAGTTATAAAAATTTAACAGCCACATATTATTCTTAAAGGAGAATGAAGAACATGTTCAATAAAAAAGCTTTTCTGTCTTTTTTAATGGCTTTATTACTAATGTTTACCCTAGCCGCTTGCGGTGGTGGCGGTGATGATACCACCGAGCCAGCTGATGACAATAACGATACATCGTCTACCGATACATCGACCGATGATGGTGAAATTGTTCTCAACGCGTATGTTAACGGCCCCAATGATCGTGAACATAGCGATTGGGTTAAACAAGAGTTTGAAGCGATGTATCCCAATGTGACCGTCAACTTCCTCGACGCCGGTGAGGTGGTAGAAGATCGCTTGAGTGTTTATTTGCAAATTTTTGAAGCCCAATCGGCCGAGCTCGATGTTGCTCAGATCGATGTCATTTGGCCAGGTGATTTGGCGGAACATTTCGTTGACTTAAACGAGTATGGTGCCGCTGATGTCACTGGTGACCATTTCGATGCCATTATTGAAAATAATACGGTTGATGGCCGTTTAGTTGGTATCCCTTATTTCACCGATGCCGGTCTTCTCTATTACCGTACCGATCTTCTTGAAAAATATGGTTATGATGCCCCACCAGCTACTTGGGATGACCTAGAAGAGATGGCGATGACTATCCAAGAGGGTGAGCGTGTAGATAATCCTGACTTTGATGGCTTTGTATGGCAAGGACGTGCTTATGAAGGGTTAACCTGTGATGCTTTAGAATGGATCGATTCCCATGGTGGCGGCACAATCGTCAGCCCAGATGGTGTCATTACCATTAATAATGAGAATGCGATTGAAGCGATTGATCGTGCTGCAGGCTGGGTGGGCACCATCTCCCCAGTTGGCGTCACTGATTATGCGGAAGAAGAAGCCCGCGGCCAATGGCAAGCTGGTAATGCCGCCTTTATGCGCAACTGGCCTTATGCCTACTCCCTCGGCAACAACGACGACAGCCAAATCGCTGGCAACTTCTCCGTTGGCCCACTCCCCGCTGGTCCTAATTCCTCCTCCGGCTCGGCCACCCTCGGCGGCTGGCAATTAGCTGTCTCCAAATACAGTGAACACCCTGAAGAAGCGGCCGCTTTAGCCCTCTTCATCGCCTCGGCCGAATCCCAAAAACAAAACGCCCTCATCACAAGCCGTATCCCCACAATCAAATCTCTCTACGAAGATCAAGAAATCTTGGCTGACTACCCTTGGTTCGCCAGCCTTCTCGATGTCTTCACCAGCGCTGTGGCTCGCCCCTCTACCGCGACCGCACCTCAATATAGCGCGACTTCGACCCTCTTCTTCAACGCCGTTAACTCCGTCTTGATTGGCGAAGCAGATGCGGACCAAGCGTTGGCCGAGCTCGAACTAGAGCTAGAAGATTTGCTAGAAATGCCGACAGGCACACCCTAATTAAATCTGATTTGATGATGACCAGAGACTATATCTGTTTATCATCAAGCGCTTAGGTATTCTACGGGGTAGAGCGAAACGCTTTATCCCGTAGAATTTGCCTACATCTAGCTCAAGGCACGCTGTTTAAAATAACGACACCTACAAAACAAAGATTTCTTGGAGGAAGGACACCCTATGAGTGCCACAGACACGCAAAACGCACCCGCAAATTCACCCAAACCGAAAAAAAAGCAACCGTCGGAACTGGCTAAACAAGAAGAACGTCTAGCCTATATTCTTTTAGCCCCAACTTTTATCATTCTACTGGCTATCGCCTTTTATCCCTTATTTTCCGTTTTCTATAATAGTTTTACAGATCGACAACTGGCGAGTGGTGAAGAAGCACAATGGGTAGGTCTTGATAACTATATCACCTTACTTAGTATGACGGTCACAGAATTGCCGCGTGAACTCGATGAAGATACGGGCCAACCAGCTATTGATCCGGATACCGGTGAGCCTGAATATGTGCTGGCTTTAGAGGTCCTGCCCCGTGAACCACGTCGCTATCGTGAATTAACACAATTTAATTTTGGCGATACACGTTATGTTGTCGGTGCCACTGACCCTGACTTCCTTCTCGCTCTAGTCGATACGGTTCGTTTTACAATATTTGCAGTTATCTTAGAAACAATTCTCGGTTTAGGCATCGCCATTGTTGTTAATTCGAACTTTAAAGGGCGTGGTATGATGCGTGTTGTTATGCTTATCCCTTGGGTCATTCCCACGGCTGTCTCTTCTAGAATTTGGGAATGGATGTTTGCTTCAACCCGCGTTGGCTTTTTTAATGTCCTCTTCCAAGATTTAGGCCTCGGCGACGGTCGTACCGCCTTCCTCATCGATGAAGCATGGCAACTACCCGCTATGATTGCCATCGATGTCTGGAAAACGACCCCGTTTATGGCGCTCCTCATTCTTGCTGGCTTACAACTTATTCCCTCCGATATATACCAAGCTGCTGATGTTGATGGTGCCTCTAAGCTACGCCAATTCTGGTCCATCACTCTCCCTTTATTACGCCCCACCATCGCCGTTGCCCTCGTGTTCCGGACGCTAGATACCTTACGTGTTTTTGACCTTTTCCAAATTGTGTTGGCGCAAAAGCGGTATTCATTAGCTAGTTTTACCTATTATGAACTGGTCAATAACCAAGCGATGGGCTACTCCTCAGCCAGTAGTGTCCTTATCTTCCTCCTGATTTTTGCCTTTGCCTTCATGTATATTCGCTTCCTAGGGGTAACTAATGAATAATCAACAAAAAACTCTTGCTACTATCCAACGTGTCATCTTCTATCTCATTTTAGTCGTTATTGTCGTCTACATGGTTTTCCCCTTTTATTGGGCCATCAACTCTTCACTCAAATCAGAAAGCCAACTCCAAATGACGCCAGCTACCTATCTGCCACGTGATCCTGTCGACTTAAGCTTTGCCCCTACCCTCGATAACTACGCCGCCGTCTTTCGTAATGAAACCTTTACCCGCGGTTTATGGAATAGTACGTTGGTAGCTGGCATTACCACTTTCTTAGCTTTGGTCATCGGTTCCTTTGCTGCCTTTGCCCTCGGCAAGCTCCGCTTCCGTGGCAAACAACCCTCCCTCTACCTTATCCTTGCCATGACGATGTTCCCTGCCGTCTCTGTACTCACGGGACTATTCGCCGTTATCAGGGCGTTTAATATCTCGGCCGTCAACAGTATGATCTTAACCTACCTCCTCTTTTCCCTCCCCTTTACCACTTGGGTCCTCACCTCCTTCTTCGAAGGGCTTCCCCGCGAACTCCTCCAATCAGCCCAAGTCGATGGGGCAACTCCTTTCCAAACTTTCTACATGATCCTCCTCCCCCTCACCGCACCCGCCCTTGTAACCACTGGCCTGCTGACATTCATCGGCGCTTGGAACGAATACCTTTTCGCCCTCACCTTCACTGTCGTGGAACCAGACGCCCGTACGGTCCCTGTGGCCATCGCCCAATTTACCGGTGAAGTCGCGCGACAGGAGCCGTTTGGTGAAATTATGGCCGCGGCCGTCCTAGTCAGTATCCCCCTCCTCCTCTTAGTCCTCTTCTTCCAACGTAAAATCGTGCAAGGCCTCACCGCTGGTGCCGTTAAAGGGTAATCCAGCCAAGCAACAGTTTTATCTTCCCGGAAGGTCGTCATAACCCAACTCTTTTCGAACCTTCCGGGAAGATACCCACAACCATCTAATAATCCATTCTCAGGAGTAACAATATGACAACCTATCACGCCGGCGGTACCGCCGACCTCCAATGGTGGCAAAAAGCTGTCTTTTACCAAATTTACCCCCGTAGTTTCCAAGATACAACTGGTGACGGTATCGGTGACCTCCAAGGCATCATCGACCGCCTCGACTACCTCGCCGACCTCGGCATCAACGCCATCTGGATCTCCCCCATCTTCCCCAGCCCCATGGCCGATTTCGGTTACGATGTCGCTGATTATTGTGATATCCATGAAATGTTTGGCGATCTCGATACGTTTGACCGCCTCCTAGCCGCCGCCCACGAGCGCGATCTCAAAATCATCCTCGATTTCGTCCCTAATCATTCCTCCAACGAACATCCCTGGTTTCTCGAATCACGTAGCTCACGTGATAATCCCAAACGGGATTGGTACGTCTGGAAAGATGCCCAAGAAGATGGCTCACCACCCAACAACTGGGAAAGTATTTTTGGCGGGCCAGCCTGGGAATGGGACGAAAAAACGGAGCAATATTATCTCCACACCTTTTTAGTGGAACAACCAGACCTCGACTGGCGTAATCCCGAAGTTGTCGAAGCAATGCTTAATGTCATCCGCTTTTGGCTCGACCGTGGTGTCGATGGTTTCCGTGTTGATGCTATTACCTGCCTGATGAAAGATGAGCAGTTCCGCGATAATCCGCCGGTGACACCGGGCACTTACTGGGCCCAATGGGGGCACGAACTAGAGCCCCGCCACACCCAACACCATCCCGATACCTACCAAAAAATCCGTGAGATGCGGCGTGTTTTCGATGAGTACGAAGATCGGGTTCACATTGGTGAAACAAGCACCCCGACCTATAAAGACCTACTCCCCTATTATGGCCAACCCTTGGATGGCTACCATATTCCGTTCAATTTCACCACACTCAGGGCGTCGTGGAATGCGGCCGACATGCGCGCCCTCATCGAAGATTATTATGCCGTCTTACCCGCCGGTGGCTGGCCCAACTTCGTCTTTGGCAACCATGACGTACACCGCTTAGCCACCCGCTACGGTCACGAAAACCATCGCTCCGTTGGTATGCTTTTGCTCACCGTTTGGGGCATTCCCACCATCTATTATGGCGACGAAATTGGGATGGCCGATGTGCCCATCCCCGTTGACCAACGAATCGATCCGTGGGGGATTAACAAACCAGACTCCGACCTCGGCCGCGACCCCGAACGCACCCCCATGCAATGGGACGCCTCCCCCAACGCTGGCTTCACCGATGGCCAACCATGGCTCCCCCTCGCCGATAATTATCAACAAGTCAACGTAGAAACCCAATTAGCTGATGACAAATCGACGCTCAACTTTTACAAACAGCTACTCAAGCTACGGCAAGCGTATCCCGCCTTACACAATGGATCGTTTACGTTTGTGGACAGTTTAGCGCCGGATGTGTTGGCTTATCGGCGGGAGGCCGAGGGGCAAAATCTTCTCGTTTGCCTCAATTTTAGTGCTGAAGAACGAAATTTAGACCTCACTTCCCTCACTCAAACCAGTCAATCCTTGGTATCGACCCATTTTAATGACTATACTGGTACGGCTATCACCCTCCAGCCACATGAAAGTGTTCTCTTGCAACTTGATATCTAACCAACCTTTTGGTTGTTTTTGAGCAATAAAAAAGAGGCCCCGTATGGGGCCTCTTTCTGATGAGTCACAACTTGGCATGACTCATGTTTATATTAGCTTGGTTAAACTATTTTTTAATATCCGAGGCGATATCAACATCTTTTGTAGCAGGCCGTATTTCCTCAAATAACGTACTCAAAATTGGATCAAGCGCTTTTCCAAGTGAATCTGAGAAGCTAGCACTGAAACCATTGAGTCCATCAAAATCACCAATACCAATGCCTTCGGAGGCGAAGGGATCATAACCATCAGCTAACATTCTTTCTGACATCTCGGTAAATAACTCCCATAGTGTTTCAGGCTCGTGCCCTAAATCATTTACTAATTCAGCATATGTATGTTCGAATGAACACATAGACGCCGCATCAGAAATACACAAGATATAATTAGCTGTCCATTCTGTCTCCCGTTGTCTTACATAGTCATTCGTATCTTGTACTGAACACAAGCCAAGACCCATACATTGCATGTGGTTGTCAATGATATCTTGGAAATCTTCATTTGTTTCATAAAGTTCAGCAAATGTTGGGATAACATACAGATCTTCTTTACCTTCAGCTTCAATTTTTTCTATGGCGACAGCTTCTGTTTGCGCCGGTACATAACCTGGAACCTGCTCGGTATCACGGCCATATTTCTCATTGCCATAGACCATACAATCACATCCAGCATCATAATATTTGTTACCTGTATATCTGTAACTAACCTCACCAATATCATAATGGTGGCCACTTGGGTCATTATAAATAATTGGATTATTAATAACATAGCTATAACGATTCAAGCTTTGCGGGTTATTAATATCAGGAATAATGCTGTCAGCGCTAGCGAAACGAGCGATGCCAGGGATGTAGTAACGAGCATTGTAGTAGTACAAGCCTAAATCCATGTTTTCGCGTTGACCTGTGTAACCTAAATCAGTGATATCGTTGCTACCACCGGTGCGGTACTCACCAAATGGTGTGTAACGAGTGATGGTGCCAACTTGGTTACCAGCAGCATCACTCATGGCGCTGGCGCTACCTAAATGGTCGCTCAACATATAGTAGAGGCCATTTTCGCTACTGATAGGATGATTCATTACTTTGGTAGCGATAGCTTGTCCAGCGAAATGATAAGTAATACGGGTGATAACTTGTTGTGTTAAAGATGTTGTCGTACCTTTAAAGGTCGTTGTTTCTTTATTGTTGATAAGGGGTTGATTCTCACCATCTTTTACGAATGTGGGTTCATCACCACCACTTAAGCAATACATGGGGTCACACCCACTGCCAATAATGACAGTGACTGTTTTACTGGTTGAACCATTCATGTTTGAACAGGTGAGGGTATAATTACGTGAACCAGATTTGAAGCCAGGCATGAGTTCATTACCACTCGTCGCTTTGCTACCTGACCAATATCCTGATGCAATGCAATTACCCATTGCGTTGGTTGCACTCCAAGAAAGACCGAAAGCTTTGCCAGCGGAGACATAAGTAATGGTTTGCCCATTAGCAGTAAAGGTAAGGGTTGGTGGTGGTGATTGTTGGATGGTAACTGTCACATTTTGGGTGGTAGAACCTGTGCTATTCCAACAGGTTAAGGTATATGTTCGACTACCACTGCTAAACCCGCTCATTAATTGGGTTCCAGATGTTT
The DNA here is from genome assembly GCA_035459145.1 of Anaerolineae bacterium. Lineage (GTDB taxonomy): Bacteria > Chloroflexota > Anaerolineae > Promineifilales > Promineifilaceae > DATHYN01. The sequence continues at coordinate 34,954 of DATHYN010000513.1, forward strand.
CTTTATCACCACTCCAGCTGCCACTGGCTTCGCAAAGAATGCCATTGCTATTCCAATCTAAGGCAAAGCCAACATTAGGACTAATAGTAAGTTCGGTTGTTCCATTAGCCGTGAAGGTCACCGATGGGGCGCTGCTGGTGCTTGGCCACCACTCTTCTTCGTATTCTGGGAAGGGTGTGTAAATAATGACGCCATTTGGTTTGACAGTTTTAACGCGATTACCATCGAAATCATAAGCAAAATGAGTGGTTTCGTTACCTTTGGTGACGCTGGTTAAACGATTTTCAACGTCAAAGGCTTGTGCATAGGTCACGCCAGATTGGGTACGGGTAGTCATGTTGCCATGGCTGTCATAACCAAAGCTATCAGTAGTGCCAATTGATGTAACAGCATGAATTTTTGTTGGGTGATACTCATATTCTTGAATACCACGTTTGGTCATATTGCCTAAGCGATTGTACTCATAGACTTGGCTGAAATCGCCAGAAACATTTTTGAGGCGATATAAGTCATCGTAAGCAAATGTTTGGACGTCGGAGCCACTATTGATTTCACTGATATTACCAACTAAATCATATTCGTAGTCAAAGGTAATTAAACCATGGTCAATTGTTTGCAAACGGAAGTTGCTATCACCATCACCCCCACCCGCTACATCGTATTGACTGAAGTAGGTGTAACTTGTATCAGGGGCATTGCTGGTAGCTTCCCGATCTAAGTAGGTCATTTGACCTTGAGCATTATAAGCGATATTTTGAACTAGATTGGTGATGGTTGTGCCATCATTAGCAATCAAACTATTTGTACCTTCACGATCATAGCCAAACGTCAATGTTTCACTACCATTAGAACCTTGATAAACAACTTGTGTTGGGCGGTCAAATTGATCATAAGCTGAATAAGTGGCAGAGAAAGCATTCCCATCAATGTATCGGGTACGGGTTTCTAAACGCCCACGGCCATCATAAGTAAAGGCATCACGGTTAGCATTATCAGGCCATTGAATTTCAGATAATTTACCAATGCCACTACCAATAGTGTAATAGTTATAGATAGCTAAGTCTGACCCGCTGGAACATGGATCTGCTTGTGTTGAATTGCCTGTGCCAGAACGTTTACTCGTGACCCGATTTAAGTTATCGTAGGTGAAGCAGATAACATGCTTTTCATTCGCTTGTGTTTCATTCGCGATTTGCCAAATAATACTACCAAGCGCATTATAGTGATAGAGTTGGGTTCCTAAGTCTGGGTCGGTTAAACTAACTTTACGACCAAAATTATCATAAGCAACTGACATATGACGGTCTGTTTCGCTAATAGTTGGATTTGCCGATAATACTACGCTGGTTTTTACATCAGTGACATTATTTAAATCATCATAGTAGTAACGAGTATCAGCATAACCTGTTCCCGATTCAAATTCACGAATCATAGACACTTGCCCCAAAACATTGGTATATTGTTCACGGAGATTGCCATTTGCATCCGTGATGCGGGTGACATGGTGACCTGGTTGGTTATCAACGAAGGTATTTTGAACAATAGTGTAATCATAATTGATTGTGCTTGAATCAGCTTTTGTTATGGTAACTTTACGACCTTGTGCATCGTAACTGGTGGTCGTATGTGGGTGCGCTGTACAGCCATCACTCACGTAATTAGACGTTGCATTAACGGCGAACGGTAAGGTTTGACAATCAATACGGCCGAACTCATCATAAGACATTGTTGTAACAATGTCTTTGAGATTTTCAGTGCCAGTTGAATTACCAATGAAGGCTCCATGGACTTGCGTTTGGATGGTGCGTCCTAAACCATCATGGTAGCGAGTTGCGGTTTGGCCGAGTGTGGCATTGGCTGGCCGTGATGTACTTGTGATTTTGAAAGGTTGCCCATTCGCTGGGTCGATTTGATTCGTTAAAGTAGACCAATCTGCATCATAATATTTGATTTGTTGGATAGGATTACCATCCCAAGGATTGGTATTACCATGACCATTGTCACTTGCTTCATATTCGTTAACTAAACGGCCAAATGGGTCATATTCATACACTTTTTGACGATTATCTGGGCGACCTGGATAGCTAACCCATTTCAACAAGCCCGGTTGGCTTTGGAATCCATCAACTGGTTCGATATAGTTTTGGTTAAACATATTGGTGGGATGAACATGGAAACCGTAAACCCCAAAGGTAATCATCTCATTGGCTGGATTTTCCATAGCGACTTGGTACAAGTTATAACCTTGATCATACCAGAACGTAGTCGTTTGCGGGTCAGTTCCAGGGTTATTCACAACATCAATCCAATTGCTATCGAAAGCACGTTCACCATGGCCAGCATAGCTGGTAGCTGATTTAAGGTTACCATAAGCATCTTTCGTCAATTCTTTTTCGATAGTTTGGTAAGCGTTGGCGCAATTGGTAACGGGATCTGCGCTTAAGTCAGTACATTCAATAGTGGCAAACTTCCGTGTGCGTGTGGGGAAACCTTGGGTAGGGGGTGCTTCACTTGTAGTAGCACCATCATAATGGATCCATTGGCCATTAATAATGTTACCATTAGGGTCATACACAACTTGTCCCCCTAATTGTGTTACTTGCCAATAATTGTCACTATCATTGGGATAGTAGAAGTTAGCTGTTTCACGAACAAGATTACCATTGCTGGCGGCGTCAAATGTACGAATGTGGGTGAGATTACCATATTGGGTACCGCCTTGGTAACTAGTTAAATAAGAGTATTCCTTTCTGGATGAGATGGAGGTGCCATTAACAACATCATATTGATAGGATGTTTCATTGGCAACAGTAGTGAAATTGGTGGTGTTAGCATAGATAATGGTTTGATAAGATGTGTTTTTCTGTGAGAGTATTTGACCACTGCCATTAAGTTCCCGTTCGATATCAGGGCGGCCAAAGCGGTCTGCATCTTGTAAATAGTGGGTATAAGTCTGTTTGTAAACAGAACTGCCGACATAATATTTTGTGGTGACGTCAGCAAAACCAGAGAGAGTGCTATATTCGGGCGCATCATCATCAGTTTGACATTGAGGACCGTAACTTCCTTCAGTTTGGTTGTAGCATCGGCCCGTACGAGTAAATTGAATGCGGCTCGTTTGGCCAAGACCATCACGATTATAGATATCATTAACGTAGTAACTACGTACCATATCAGGATAGCTGGTTGGACCACTATCTGTATTTACGTAAGAACCGATAACACGGCCATCATGACCATAGGCAAATTCCGTTTCCCCACCATATCCATTATGTACTTTGCTAAGATGTTTGAAAATAAAACAATTATTACCGTTATCACTATAGTTAGCTTTGTCGGTATATTCGAAAGTAACAGATGGCAAGGATACCCAACCATTTGTTAAGGGGTCAAAAGCGTATTCAGTAATAGAATTAACAACCCGAGTAGTTGAATAACGTATGTTGGAACCATTTTGGCAACCAGCGTTTTCAACAGCGATATTTTGGGCGGTGATTTCATATTCACGAATTGGGGTAGTGTCATTATTGTGGTAAATATAGACTTTGTGCAAACGAGTACCATTATAAGCAGTGTAATCAAAATCAATTTTAGTAGCCGCATCATTGATATTTAAGCGCGGGACAGTATGTAATGCTGGGACAATATCGGTATTGATACGGGTAGAGAAATTATAATAAATCTCTTCAACCTGGCTACCGAATGTACGCATTCTAATATCACAGAACCCACTCCAAGGGCACGTCACAACAAATTGTTGAGAATCGACAACGTCACTGTTGTCATATTGGTAGAGAATTTGGTTACCGAAAGCATCGGTGATGGTATCAACATGCCATTCGATAATCGCATTATCATGAGTGGCGTGTGAATTAGGGTCACCATCAGTATCAAGGTGTTCATTGAGGACGAATTTATGCTCAGTTCGTGAGTCAGCGGTATAGCCGAGGCGGTAAAGAGTGCCTTCACCCGTGTGAACGGCCCAATAGTTGTTGTATTTGACGACCAAAATTTGAGGGGCGTCTTTAACATAATAACGAGTACCACCATAGTAAGGGTCTGAGGATGATTCAAGTTTATAACCAGAGCCATTCAAAACCAAACGGAATGTGTCCGGATATTCCATAGCGGTAATACCATCACTCATTTCAACGCCGGTACGGATAATTGCGATTTGATTGAGAGACCAACCACTGGCGATATCCCCTTGGGCAACAAAACGTTGAGCCCCATTCATGGCACTATTAGAGTAAGAGAAAGAGACACTTGGTTGTAAGCCAGCACGGCCAACAGGCAATTGCAAACCTTTCCCATATGTCGCTGCCCCAGTAAAACCAGAAGCAGTTGGCGTTTCCCATTGCATCGTCCATCCTTCAGGCCGCCAACCCGTTGTCCAGCTTGAAAAATGCATCACTTCAGCACTGATCAAACCTGTTTTTTGGTGAATTGTAGTTGGCACTTCAAGCCATTGACCAGGATTGGTTTCATCTTCATAAGCTAAGAAGAAGGTGCCGCCCAGTTTGTCTAAATCAAAGCCAAACTCACGAAGATCGACAACAAGCCGTGCGGGACTATCAAATTCTTCCCAAGCACGGCCGTTACGATGCTCAATCCCTTCCACATTAAAGCGAATAAGATGTTGAATCTCTAAAGCATTGCCATTCACACCTTCTGTGCGGATATTTTTAGTTAATGATGGCAATTCCATAAACTCAAGCTGAGTTGGCCCAGCAAATGTTTGTTCATCGGCCACAACCATAACCCGATTGTTAGCGAAACTAACCGCTTGTCCTTTAGCGGAAAGTATAGCTGTGGTAACAGGTGTATTTAACTTCGTTGTTTGATTGATATGCGCAACTTGGGGGGGAACAAACTCATTTAAATCGTTTGCCTGTGCCCGTGGTTGAAAAGCCATATTATGTGGATTCGAACGTAATCCAACATCTTTATTGCTAGAAAAATCAGCAAAAGCAGCTTGGCTGCTTGCTTGTACAGTAAACAAGAAGAGCATTAAAAATAAACATATTATAAAACGTGATAATTTTGATAAATGAACCATTCGGTCCTCCTCAGAAAATAATATTAGATTATTAAGATACAGACCGCATGAAATAAAAACAGACAACTCAATCACAACATATTAAGTGATTGAGTCGTCTCAAATAGCAAATAGATAATAAAAAATGTCTGTATCTGGAATTTAACTTGTTAAGATAGCCACAACTGATAGTTGAACCATATTACGACCATAGTATAGGTGTTTTTTTAAACCATAATTCCAGCGAAAGTCCACAAAAAGTCCGGTAACTTGCCAACACTTGTTCAGATGAAACTATCTGCTCCTGTAGCCAATGGCCATCCCCACCATCACTGCTTGCTAAGTAGTAACCCCCTTTCTCATTTTCTGACGGCTGCTTGCCACAAACGACGATACACCCCATCACGCGCGGCCAACGCCCCCGGCGTGCCCTCTTCCACCAACCGTCCCCCATCCAACACCAGAATCCTGTCCGCGTCCTGCACACTCCCCAACCGATGGGCGATAATCAACCGTGTGATCGGCAATCTATCCAATGCTTGCTGAACCAACCCTTCACTAATCCCATCCAGATGGCTGGTGGCCTCATCTAAAATAAGCAAAGAAGGACGCACGGCCAAGGCCCGGGCCAAAGTCAGTCGCTGGCGTTGGCCACCAGAAAGACCACTCCCCCCCTCCCCCACCCGCGTCTCGTACCGCATCGGCAAGCGCATGATTTCTTCATGTAAGGCGGCTTGCTTAGCCGCATCTATTACTTGACTGAGTAGCATGTCTGGTTGGTTCAAAGCGATATTTTCCCGAATGGTACCACTAATGATAAACGAATCTTGCAAAACCACCCCAATCGCCCGTCGTAAACGGGCCACGCCTAACTCCTCTATTGACCGACCGTCAAATGTGATACAACCGGCCTGTGGTTGATAAAGTCCCAGTAATAGCCGCACCAGCGTACTTTTGCCGGCGCCCGTTGGGCCCACAATACCTATTTTCTCACCAGGTGACACCGAAAAAGAGAGGTCATGCAGTCCAAAAGAACCATCCTGAGTATAGCAAAAGGTAAGATTGGAGACCTGAATGCTGCCCTGCAATCTGAGTGGCGCATGTTTCACCGTGGTAACAGCCCCTTTTTCTGTAGGCGCGTCCCAGACATCAGCTAGCCGCTCCAAGTAGGCCCAAATTTGTTGTACTTGGTTGATGTAATGCGCCAAACTGCCCAATGGGGCCAAACTGGATGAGGCCAAGACCACTAAACCCAACATCTGACCGACACTGAGCTGATCGGCATTGACCGCGCTGACGCCAAGCCAGAGCAAAATTAGGGGAGCGGCATTGGTTAAAAAGTGGAGTAGGCTATTAATGCCGGCCACGTAATGATCGCGCCGTATATCGGCTTGCAGAGTAGCGGTAAAACGGTCATGCCACTGCTCAAAAAGCCATTTTTCCGTGCCCGCGGCCTTGACCGACTCAATACCACGCAACACTTGCACGGCAAAGCCATCTTCTTCGGCATGGGTGGCAAGAGCGATTTGGCTGTACTCATGTACCCGCCGGCCTGTACTGGCTAAAAGCAGGAATTGGGTTAGCGCTATTCCGGTTACGACCAGCCCAAAAAGTGGGGATTGGGCATAAAGAATAAAGAGATAGAACAAGGCTAAGCCACCATCGATCAGACCGCTTAATACGCCAGAGGCGATCATCTGGCGCACAACGGCATTCCCTTCTAGACGAGAAATCAAATCGCCACTGGTACGCTGTTGAAAAAAATCATAGGGAAGGGTTAGGAGATGAGCCAAAAAGTCGGGCATGAGATGGCTATCTAGCTTTTCTTGGAGCCGAATGATTAATAAATTTCGTAGGTAAATGATGGCCGTTTGGGCGACCAAAACGACAATGATGCCGATGAGTAATAATAAAAGGGGAGGCTCAGCATTGCTAGGTACAATACGCTCCACAACCAGCCAAATAGCGATGGGTAAAATGAGCCCCGCCAACTGCAACAGTAGGGATGTGGCCAACAGTTGTCCGCCCAGATAGCGACTCCCCGGCACATTAAGGGCGCGTTGGGCATAATGTCGCCATGTGGCGACTGGCGCCTCGGCCGTGTAAGCGGCCATTCTTTCGGCAAAAGTATTGTTTGGTGTAAAGGTTAGGGTGACTCCGCTATAGCGGGCCACAAATTGGTCGTGGGTGAGAGTGAGTCGGCCGAGGGCGGGGTCTATGATGATCGCTTTTTTAGTTGTCCATTTCTCTAGCACGACAAAATGGACCCCTTGCCAATGAATAATGGCGGGTAAAACGGCCGTGGCTAATCCAGCCGGCGTATAACGATAAGCGTCCGTCGTCAGCCCCAACGCCCCCGCCGCTTGCGTAATCATCAAGGCGGTGACGCCGTTTTGCCCACCACCCATCACCCGCTGACACTCCGCCACCGAGATATGCCGCCCCCAATAGCCAACAATCATAGCCAAACAAGCCGCCCCACAATCGGCCGCGCTCATTTGCAAAATCACAGGGGTTTTTTTCGCTTTAAACATAGTTCTTAAGCCTCGTGCCACTCACTTTCTGGAGCCATGCTGAGAATGCAAGGCAGATATTTATCGGGGGCGGCGAGGCGTAGTAACGTGTAGCCGATACCGGCCAGGCCACGAAAAAAGGTCGGGTTGAATAGATGGGGCGGCAAGTCATCGTAGAGCTGAAAATAGCCCCGCACCGTTCTCTGCGCCAATAACTGTTTCGCTTGCGTTGTCGCCGTTGTAAGCCATTGCTGATTACCAGCGCGCAGCCCCATTTCCTGTAAGCAGGCGATCTGTCCCCAACCGCCACAGCAAAGGGTGTCGAGATGGTGAGATGGGGGAACGGCCGTTAAGCAGGCAACCGCTTGGGCCACAGCCACATCTGTTTCCGGCAAAACCGCGCCAATACCAGCGCCAGCCAAGCCAATCCCGGCTGACCCATGACACCAATTATCTAAATAAGCGGGCTGAGCGCCCCGCCTATCTTGCCATTGGCCCCTAAGTGGTTCATACAATGTTTGTTGGAAGCGCCACAGTTGCTGAGCGCCGTTCCGAAAACGGTTGACCCCGCAAATCGCATAAAGCCGAGCTAAGCTATAAGCAATGCCGGCCGCCCCATGGGAAAAGCCCCCTAAACGGTGTTGGCCCGCATCTGCCCAGCCGTTTAAAAGCATATCGCCCTGTTGTATCGCTTGGGTTATGATTTCGGTCTTGCCCACCAACTCATATAACTTGAGCAGCCCCAGTACCATACCCGCCTGCCCGGCCACCACCCCTAGCGATGTTCCTTTAGAAGTTTGCTTGGCTAGCGATAACGCTTCGTCGATTAAACAAGGTGCGTCCAGCCAATGGGCAAGTAAGGCGAGGGTATAAAGACGGCCACCAGAGTCAGCCGTTGGCGTTGCGCCACGCAAACTGGCTAAGGCTAAGTCGCGCCACGCTGTTTCTTTTGTCACTCGGCCCAACGCGCCCAGAAAAAGAGCAATTCCCGCCCGCCCCGCATACAAATCATCTTCTACTAACCGGTGTTGGTATAGACCTGATTTGGCTTGCCATTGCAAAGCTGTCCAACTGAGCCTATCTGGCCCTAATAACACGGCTCGGTCAGCCAAAAGTTGCCCCAGCTGGCGGGCAACGGCCAAAAAATCGGTGGTGGCCGTTGGCATATAGGGATTACGGTCGAGGCTGGCCTGAATCAAGGCTAATTGGTGGGTTTCTTGGCTCCCTTGGGGAGGGGTGAACGGCGGCCAGCTGAAGAAATTGCGTATGGTTCCGTGGGGATGAGATAAATCATTTTGGCCGCTGTGGGCGACGAAGAAGGGAATATCTCCTTGTGACAAAGCGGTCTGTTCCGTTAGCAACAATGAGCGCAAATTAGCTTTTTCCGGGTGTGCATAGGCGCGAGCTAACCGATCTAACTCAATGCTGACGGCGATACCATTGTCCAAAAAAGCAGGGTGACGTAGATGCGTTAATAGGCGACTGTAAATGGCCGTGGGCCGAGGGGCAAAACGGACGCTGCCTGATTGAAAAGCGAGTAACGGGCCAGCTTGGATCAGAGCCCACTTTTTAGTGATAAAACGGCTAGTAGCATGGTATCCAGCCATGATGTCAGCTATATTTTCGGCCGTGTGCTCGTTGGCATTCATCAAGCCGCCGATTTCGTCTACGCCTTGTGCCCCTAGCTGCCAACGTGGTAATAAACCGGTACGCAAAACGTCCAAGGGATCATCATCTTCCTGCCCACTTACTTGAGGATAAACGAGCATTTCGGCATCTACCAGCACGGGACAATCATTTTGAGTCACCAAATTTTCATAATGTATATCGGTGGCGTGAAGCTGATGGAGCCAAGCTAGCATAGCGCCTACGCGCCGATAGTAAGCGCTTGCATTCTCAATCGGTTGCTTGTCGGCCCACGCCATCCAGCCGTATCCGGCACGAGACAATGTCCAGAGCGGTGTGAGGGACGGGGCGACACCTTGTTGGTTAGCCCAGCGCACTAAATTTTGCCAAGCATCATCGAGGTTTATCGCTTTGGGTTTATAAGCAAATGCTTGGCCATTCACCAGTTCAACACGCCAAACGGTACGTCCCGCATGATGGGGGTCAGAGAGATTGGGTTGCAGGTGCGTAACGGCGTGAGGGTGAAGAGGAAGATCGGTTAAATGACCCCAATCGGCCCGAATACGGTCATTAAAATCCCCCACCTCGGCTACCCATTGTTCGACTTTCGTGGCCATTTGCCGGACCAATACAGGATACCTTTCATACAAGGCAATCAACGAAATATCGCCGACATAAGCCAGTGTGGGCGCCGTTATTTCTTCCAGTTGCATCTGCAAATAGGCCCGCAAACTGCTTTGTGCCGTTGGTGACAGGAGCGATACGGCTGTTGGTGGCAGTCGTTGCTCCGCAACCGCCATGAACGGCGCTAGCCAACCGGCCAACGTGTCTAGCTGAAACGCACTAGTTAATACTGTCAACCAAGAGGGGGGGGATTTTTCCCATTTGGTCACTTTTCCTGGCCCCAATAGGTTGGTCGCTTGCTCCATGTCCAAGCCCGACCACGCTAAACGGGCCTCAAAGCGCTGCCAATCCCCATCGGCGGCTGTTGCACACCAGCGTGCCAACCGTTGTTGGGTTAGTTGTGGCGTGAGATTGGGTTGGGGCCGCCAGCCAGCAACAAGTCGCTCGTGGAGGAAGCTGGCTTGATACGCCAGCCAGAGCAAGGTGTCCTGATTCATGTGGCTAGCCCCAAATGGTGGGCGAGAAAGGTGAGGCGAACGGCCGTTTGTGTCACCCATTCCTCTTGATCAAGCGGGACGCCATGCCCACTACCAGGATAAATACGTAGGGTGATAGGTGCCGAGCCCGTTTGAGCGGTTTGCAACGCCTGGGCGAACCGCAGACTATGTGCCTCTCCCACACGCGGATCATCGTTGCTGGTCGTAATGAGCGTGGCAGGATACGGGCGGGGAGTCAAATTGTGCAAGGGGGAATAAGCGGCCAACGTTTCACGGACAGTAGGGTCATCCGGTGAACCATATTCAGCTAACCAATTTGTCCCCTGCCCTAACCGGTGATAGTTGAGCATATCGAGCAAGCCCGACTCGATCACAACGGCGCCGAAGAGATCCGGCGCTTGCGTTAAACAGACACCAGCGGTTAGCCCCCCATTACTTGTCCCCCACAACCCAAGTTGGGTGGCAGTGGTCATTTGGGTAGTGATGAGCCAGCGAGCGGTAGCGAGCACATCATCAAATGTGTGTTGTTTGCGCTGGCCAACGGCCGCTTTGTGCCACGCTGCCCCCTTTTCATTTCCCCCGCGGGCACAAACGGAGACGAACAGTCCACCCATCTCCAGCCAAGCCAATACATCAGGGGCAAAGCGAGGGAGGAGAGGGGTGCCGAGGCCGCCGTAAGCGGTGAGCAAAGTAGGCTTTGGTTGCGTGGCGGACAGCGTGCGTTTGTGAGCATAAAAAATAGGGACAGTGACACCAGCTGTGCTGGGGATTTGGGCCGTGTGCGTAACAAAATCAGCGGGGTCAAAGGGAAGCGTTGGTAATTCGCCGATGAGTTCGGGCTGGGAATTGCTAGGTTGCCAGCGATAGCGTTGGGCGGGGCGGGTGTAATCGCTGTAGGTGAACTGGATTTGGTTGGTGGTGGGGTTACTAGTAAGTTCGTCTACTGTGCCCAGGCCCGGTAGCGGGATGATGGTTTGGTGGTTATTGGTCTGGTAGCAGAGTTCAGTAACGCCGGTATCGTCTAATCGATTGGTTATCCAGCCCTCTTTGAGCGAGACGGCATCGAGGAGGAGGCCATCGTGGCAGGTGATCTGTTCGGTTGGGGTTGGGTGGGGCAGATTGATGGTGAGGAGGCGGCCGTGGGGGGTGTCTGGGGTGATAGCCCGCAGTAGTAGCCTATCTTCTTGCCAATCTAAGAGATCGTACCGTCCTGTAAAATGGTCGATCAGTTCAATGGGTGGTTGGTTGGTTGGGAAGAGAGGGATGATGCGGAGTCGATTGGTGGCGGTGTGGTTGAGAATGCTGACGGCTAGCCAACGGCCGTTGGGGCTGACATAGGGTTGATAATACCAGTTGGGTTGGGTTGGTTCATACAGCAAGCAGATATCTGCCTGCTGGGAGGTGCCGCAACGGTGGTAGTAAAGGGCATGTTGGCCGGTGAAAGGCAAAAGATAGTCATAATAAAAACCGCTGCCATCAGGAAGCCAAGCGATGCTGGTTGGATAGACATTGTGGATTTGCTCGGATGGTTTTTCCTTCGCGTCTGGGCCTGATTTTTTAATCGTCCAGATAAGGCAATCCAGTTGTCGATCCCAGATGGACGCCGCTTGCCACTGATCGTTTGGATGGGGAGTGATATTGGCTCCGGCTGTATCTAAATTGGAACCCAGCAGTTGCACTAGCCGTGTATTAATTAGCGCTTCGAGATTTTTCGTGGAATCATTCATTGATTTAGAGGGAATAATTAATATTATGACCCTTTCTTTGCCCGGATGGCACCACTCATAAAACACCTCATCAATTCCTGAACGATTGCCGGTTGCAGGTTATGCAACTGGTTGTGGACTTCCGGCGGCAATCTGTCTAGCAACTCATCCGAGCTGTAACGATGCTGGATGGTGACATCGATTTTAGTAAAGCCTGCTGCATCTAACAGACCCGTGATTTGGTCATTGGTCAAGGCACCAAAGATACAGCCGGCATAGTCAAGCCCCGTCTGAATTTGTTCTGGGGAGATAGGAAAACGGCTTAAATCGTTTTCTACCATCACTTCGGCCAGAGCGAGACGACCACCCGGTTTGAGCACTCGATACGCTTCGGCCAAGGCGGTGCTTGTTTCTGGAGATAGATTGACGACACAGTTGGCTATTATTACATCTACTGAATTGTCGGGCAGGGGCAAAGATTCTATCTCGCTTTTACGGAATTCTACATTTGTTACCCCCACTTTAGCGGCGTTGGCGCGAGCTAATTCCAGCATTTTGTCGGTCATATCCACACCGTAAACGAAACCAGTTGACCCCACTCGGCGGGCCGCTAGCAGAACATCTAGCCCGCCACCACAACCAAGATCGAGCACAACTTCGCCCGTTTGCAGAGCCGCAATAGGATGTGGATTGCCACACCCTAGGGACCCAGAAACAATAGTTGCGGGCAGATCGGCCAGTTCTTCGTCTAAATAGAGGTGATTACTATACATGTCGCTCTGCCCTATGTTATTGGATCCATTGGCTAACTGCAAATTCTTTTCAGCCATGCGCCCGTAGAAATTTCGTAGTTCTGCTTTGATGGTGTCGGCGGTTCGCACTCTCTTTTCGCTGTACCACTCCTCATATTCATCGACAATATTGTCAGGGAATGAGCGACGCGACCATTCTAACATGGGGGTGTTATTGGGGGCCACACGCCAGTACATATCTTGCATGCCAATTTGCCAACAGCGGTGCGTCACTTCGCCGATGAGCATCTTGCCCAACCGCTGGCGGGGCGGATAGACGTAAAGGATATCAATGAGTAGTTGTAAAGGTGCTTCACGCAGGGTGCAGACCCAACCAGCGATATTGCCTTCGTAACGCAATATGAAGCTCGTTGCGTCGTCCCACGCCTCTCTGGGCCGTGCTAAGGGGGAAAGTGAGGGTGGATAACGCCCCTCCTCCCCCAATTGGGCAATGACTTGAAGATCGGCGTCAGTGACATCAGGCCAGGGCACCACTTCATAAGGTGGTTCAAAGCGGTATTGCTGTACCCAATCTAGATGGAGGGCATCCCGCTCTCGCGTTGTCCAAAAGACAATGTGGCTGAGAGTTGATGCTTGCCAACCCACTTTGGCTAAGGTTTTCTCGAAGGCTGAGGTGTGTTCGTCTGGACGATAGAAGGTGTAACATTTGCCAATGCCAGTCTGTTGGGCTATTTCCTCTACTGCCGCTAGTAAAGCCGTGCCAATACCACCTTGCCGATAGGTGGGCTGTACATACAGATCCATTAGCTGAACAGTTTCATCACTGAGGTAGGCAACGACTACACCAGCTGGCTGTTCCCAGATAGTTGCACCCAGCACGACCAGTTTTGAGTCGGTGCCGATTTCAAGCACATTTTGACGTAATCCGGGACGTACCATTAAAATAAATGGTTGTATCGAGTTGGCCGTGAGTGGATAAATGGCGATCATAAGGGATGCCTCTCAGCTTAACAGGAGCTCTTCTGGGTGCTTGTGGCCGAATGGTTAACTGACTTTGTATTCGTTCCACTGCAAAGGATAATATGTGGCCGTAATGTGCGCCCGCCCCCGACTAAGGCCAACTCCAATTCATCCAAAGGTAAGGCATCAACTGAGGGTGGTGCTGGTGGCAAAACCAAGTAATGGTGACCAGGCTTCTCTTCCAGTACAGTAATGGTCATTCCTGGTGGCAGAGGTGAACCCATTAAGTCGGCAATTGCTTCTTTGGGGTCAGCCAGTAATCGTTGACGAAAGGTGGGGTCGATGTTCGCTTTTTCAATGATTTGGGTTTCGATTTCATTTTGTTTCATAGCTATTATTTCTCCATTATGATAATGTCATTACTAGACGCTATTGTCCGGTTATGACTTGGTAATTAAAAGCACCTAGCCGATTAGAATATGCTGAGGTTTGATTACATTCGTTTTGAGCTTGGGCCAGATAAAAGGCGGAATTGTTAAAGGTGGTGTCGGTATAAGTTGGCGTGAAAACAGTAATTGGTGTCACAAATGCTGGGTCAAAGTAGGGATTGTTGTCAACCCAAACATCGTAGGAAGTAGCCGAGCCATCGCCAAGGGCTATCTCTACATTTGGGTGGGCATAAATGGCTGTGATGCCGGATAGAGTGGGTGGTGCACAGGTAGTAGTTGGTGAGACGCCATTAAAGCTAAGAATGCGACTGTTGCCGGTATCAGCCACGAATAGGTCGGAGTTGGCGTTGAGGCCAATTGCAGTTGGTCCGTGTAAAGAGCCTTGATTGATCGCGCCCTGACCAGAAACGCTAGCCTGCCCAATGATTAAATCTGCGGCCAGATTCGTTACTAGAGGATCGGCATAGCCTAACAGCCGGTTGTTATCCATATCAGCTACATATAGGTTGTCATTGCTATCTACTAGTAAACCATAAGGGTAGTTCAAGCTTTCAGCGCTGAGGCCGCCTTTGTTGGGCACGCCCGTGGTGAAATCTCCGTCTTGACCAAAGACGGTATCAGCCGTGGCATCCCCTGATGCCGCCAGATAAACGAGGATGCGGTGATTATTGCTATCGGCCACATAGAGATTATCGGCATCGTCTAAGGTCACGCCACTGGGATAGTGTAATGTGTCGGCGCTGATACTGCCGCCCGCATTAGGATCGGTGCTCGTCATATTGGGTTGACCGAAGACAGCATCTGGAGCCGTATCGCTACTTAAAGGTGTTGAGTAGAAAAGGATTCGATGGTTGAAGGTGTCGGCTACATAGAGGTTGTCGGCACTGTCTAGGGCTATATCCAACGGGTTGAAGAGGCCCGATATAATCAGATCGGCATTCATGCCGTTGGTGAAGGGTTGCGTGTAGATTAAGACCGCATTTTCTTGCGCATCGGCTACATAGAGGTTGCCCAAACTATCCAGAGCCAGTCCTGTGGGACGCCCCAAGTTGCGGCTCAGAATATCTTCGTAGTAGTAGGTGGTGAAATCTGGTTTGCCGATAACGAGATCGGCCGCACTGCCGTCTTGTTGCGCTTGACTGCTGGACCAGCTTAGGACACGGGCATTCCATGTGTCAGCGACGAAGAGGCGTCCTGAGGTTGGATCAACGGCGATTCCGGCTGGGTTAAAGAGGGTGTCGGGGCTGACGGAGGCAAAGGGTCCCCAGTTGGTGGTGAAACCACGCTGTCCAAGCACTGAATCGGCCAAATCATCTTGGGGAGTGGGGGTATAGATGGTGAGGGTGATAGGGGTTGACACACCACCGGGGGCTGGGTTTCTTAGAGTGACGGTCAATTGACCGGTGGTAATCACCTCGCTGGCGTTGATCGCTACTTCGGTAAACCCTAAAAATTCAGAGCCAGTCGTTCGGGCGACACCGTTTACTTCAACAACTGTTGCCGAGATAATACCTGATCCCCAGATGTCCAGTGTAAAACTATCTGCGCCAGCTCGGATTGTGCCTGGGTCGAGGATGGCGATGTTGGGTGTGGGATTATCAAGGGGTTGGTTATATTGGAGAGCGCGGTTATTGCCTGTGTCAGCGATGAAGAGGTCTAGATAGCTATCATCAACAGCGATACCTTGTGGCGCATAGAGACTATCTGCATCTAAACCACCATTGTTGGCGGTATTGCTGATAAAATCTGGTTGGCCGATCACTTCGTCGGCTTGGCCATCTGGGTTGAGCCGATCAAAGAGGAGGACGCGGTTGTTGTTGGTGTCGGCGACATAGAGACGGTTCCCAGCGTCTAACTTCAAGCCAGTTGGCCCATTCAGACTAACAGCACTTAGGCCCCCATTATTGGGGCTATTGCTACTGTAATCTGGCTGGCCGATGAGACCGTCGGCCACGTTGTCGATGGGATTTGCATTGAAGAAAAGGACGCGGTTATTGCCTGTATCAGCCACGTAAATGGCATCGCCCAGTAGGTCGGCGGCCACTCTGGTGGGACCGTTCATGCTACGCTGGGTAGGTGGATTGGGGGCGGCGTTGAAGGTGAAGGGGGCGTTGCCGGTGCCACTAATTTCTTGACCCACTACCCAAGTGGCGTTGGGGCCGATGGTGCCGCTCTCGTTCCATTCATAAACGAGGACGCGGTTGTTGCCATGATCGGCCACGACGAGGTTGTCGTTGACGTCGGTGACCAGTCCCATCGGGCTGGAGAGGGTGGCCGATCCCGTTGGTAGGGCTGTGCCTGTGGTGAAATCAGGTTGACCTAGCGCATAGTCAGCTTCTTGCCCATTATTATAAATAGGGGCGTAAAAGTCTGATGGAAACCACCAATCATCGGCGCAGTAATAACGATTGGGGTCGTAATAAATCTCAGCATCATTGACATAGTCGATGTAGTTAGTGGGGAAAAAGACCAATACGCGGTTGTTGCCTGTATCTGAGACATAAAGTAGACCATCGAAACCGACGGTGACGCCGGTAGGGGCATTCATGCTGGTGGCCGTGGGTGGATATAAAGGGGTAGTGGTTTCAAAATCGGGTTGGCCGAGGACAAAGTCGGCGTAATCACCGTTGGTATAGCTATAGACACAGTTCCAGCCTAGCACACGGTTGTTGGCGGTGTCAGCAACGAAGATTTGGCCAGAGTCGAACATAAAGATATCGTTCGGTTGATTGAGACTACTGCCAGTAACCGTTATGGGCACGGAATTGCTAGTGAAATCGAACTGGCCGTATACCTGATCAGCCACCAAGTCTAACTTATTAGCCAAAGAAGCGGCGTTAGCTACG
>DATHYN010000514.1:0-1732 GCA_035459145.1 Anaerolineae bacterium
GCCCCCTTTAAAAAATTAAAGAAATCATCCCCCGTCCCAAACCCATTAGGCATCAAATAACGGGCATCGTTATTCACCAATGTATACGGGATTGCCAAAAACGGCCGTTCCCCCGCCAACCAATACGGCAAATCATCATTATAAACATCCGCTGTATACAAAAATCCCCCCTCCTCCGCCACCAATCGCCGCGTATTCAGACTAATCCGCCCCGTATACCACCCCACCGGCCGCCGCCCACACACCGCTTCAATCACCGCCACCGTCCGTCGAATATGCTCCCGCTCCTCCGCCTCGGCCATATGCCGATAATCAAACCACCGATACCCATGCCCCGCCACCTCATGCCCATCCGCGACCAACGCCTCCCCCACGGCCGGATTTAACTCTAACGCCCGCCCCACCACAAACGCCGTCAACGGCAAGCCCCGCTCCCGAAACAGCCGCAAAATACGCCACACCCCCGCCCGCGAACCATACTCATACATCCCCTCAACACTTAAATCCCGCTCCCCCACCCGCGCCGACCGACCCAACAACTCATGCAAATAACTCTCCGACTCCCCATCCCCGTTCAAAATCGTCCGCTCCCCCCCTTCCTCAACATTTAATACAAACTGCACCGCCACCCGCGCCCCGCCCGGCCAGCGCGGCTGAGGTGGCCGACCACCATAACCAACTAAATCTCGTTCCATCAGCCTAACTCAAACGTTGTCACGCCAAAAATCCGCTCCTGCGCCACCTCCGGCGGCTCGCCCAAATACATCCGCGCACAACCAAACACCTCTTCCATCCCCTGTTCCGCCACCAACGCCATCGCCGCCGGATTATTCTCCGGCGCATCAAGATAAACAGCCCCACCCGCCCCAAAAGCGGCCAACCGCCTATACAAAACGTCCGCTACAGCCGCCCCATCCGCCACTAACGGCCCGATTTTACACCCCTCTCGGCAACGCCGAATCACCCCCATCCCTTTTAATTGACCATCAACCACATAACCCAATGCTAAACTATCGGCTTGCCCCATCCAGCGACGAAGGAAGGCTGGCCGTGGCGCTGGAAAACAGCTCCGATCAAGCGCCTCAATCTGCCCAAACGGCACCTCGGCCAACGGCACAACATGCTTATCACTCATATCCGCCTCATACGACGCCCCAATCTCCGCCCGAAAACGCATATTCCGATGCGAAAAAACAAACCCACCCTTAGCATAATAATCCTGCATCGTAAACACCCCATCCATCCCAATCGCCGCCCCCGGCTTCAACCGCGCCAACAACCGCTCCCGCCGCGCATGCCACAACTGGTTGCCCAACCCCCGCCCCCGATATTCAGGTCGCATAATAAAAAAGCCCATAAAACCAAATTCGCCATTGTAAGCCGTAATCGCCCCGCCACCAACCATCTTCTCATCACCCAAATCGGCGGCGATAAATGCCTCTGGATCCGTCTCCCAAAACAGTTCCGTATCATGCAACCCTGGATTCCACCCCTCACTCGCCGCCCAAGAGACAAGTTCATCCACTTCGGAGCGGGTCATATTTCGTATTTCAAGTTGTGTTGACATTAACTATCTCCTTTTTTATAGCCAATAGTTACTAAAAATATAGAAAAATATTCCTAGCCATTTATGGGCGGGAAGCCCAATGGATGCACTACAAAATCCTCTATCCCCTCGCTCTCAAAAGCATTAGGGACTGCTTTTCGAATGATATTATACGCGCCATTCACA